>CBIHQZ010000172.1:0-9391 GCA_966212315.1 uncultured Myxococcales bacterium | reverse complement strand
GCCGCGCGCACATTCGTGACCAATGGTGAGCGCTGCCGCGCGCCCCTCTCCCTCGTCGCGACGGTGTACCCGCGCAGCGCGGCGCGACGTCGAGAGAGGGGCTCAGCGAGCCGAGGCGGGGGTTGATGCGGCGGCACGGAGAAACGTGGGTGGCGGCGTCGAGAGAAGTGTGCGGCGGCGGGTCACCGGCGGACCATCGCTCGCCTCACCACCACGCCCTCGGCTCACCACCACGCGCTCGCCTCACCATCACGCGCTCGCCTCACCATCACGCGCTCGCCTCACCACCACGCCCTCGGCTCACTCAGCCCCTCTCTCGACGTCGCGCAGCGCACGCGCGCCGACTCGGCGCGACGGAGGGAGAGGGGCGGGCGGCAGCCGGGGTGAGGTCTCTTCAAATCACGTCGAACGGGTACTGGCCGTCCGCGTAGCTGCGCGTCGCGATGCCCTTCAACAGTTCGTCGTCGTTGTTGTCGAACGACGCGACGATGCCCTGCAGTCGCTTTTCCGCCGCGTTCGCGAACGCCGCGGTGAGATCGATCTCGCGGCGCGCGCCCTCTTCGCCCTTGCGCTCGATCGCGCGCGTCGTGCGCGAGAGCGTCGCGGTGATGCCGTACAGATCGATCGCCATGTCGGCGATGCGACGTTGCGTGTACTGCATCTCGGCGATGTCCTTGCCGTGCTTGCGCAGCACTTTGTCGCACTGGTTCGCGAGCTGCGAGGTGTAGTGCTCGAACAGCACCGACTCGCGCTTGAGCAACGGATGCCCTCGGTCCATCCGCTCGCGCCCGAGCACCGTGCGTGCCTTCTGGATCGCGAACTCGCTGAGCAACCCGAAGCCCTTGATCGGCTCGCGCATCGCCTTGGCGACTTCGCTCAATTGACGTCCCGGACCCTGCATGCCCGAGAGCGCGATGAACGCGCGCAGGATCTCGTTGGTGCCCTCGAAGATCAGATTGATACGCGCGTCGCGCAGCATGCGTTCGTACGGGTACTCCTGCATGTAGCCGATGCCCGCGGCGATCTGCAGGGTCTCGTTGACCACGCGCCAGAGCGTCTCGCTGCCGAACACTTTGCAGATCGCGCTCTCGAGCGAGTAGTCGTGCACCTTCGCGTCGATCAGCCCCGTCGTCAGGTACGTCATCGACTCGAGCGCGTACACGTCGGTGAGCATTCGCGCGATCTTGTCCTTGATGAGCCCGAACTCACCGATCGGGCGGCCGAACGCCTTGCGCTCGTTCACGCGCTCGATCGCGAGCTTGAGCAGTTTCTTGGAGCTTCCGACGCACCCGGCCGCGAGTCCGAGGCGTCCGCTGTTGAGCACCTCCATCGCGACCTTGAATCCGCGTCCTGCCTCGCCGAGCACGTTGCCGGCGGGGACCTCGACGTCTTCGAAGAACACTTCGGTCGTCTCGCTGCCGCGGATGCCCAGCTTGTGCTCGGGCGGGCCGTTCTTCACGCCATGACCGCGCTCGACGATGAACGCGGTGATCTTCGGTTTCGCGTTGGGCGAATCGGTGTCGCTGGTGCGCGCGAATACGGTGAACACGTCCGCGAAGCTGCCGTTCGTGATCCAGATCTTGCTGCCATTGAGCACGTACGAATCGCCGCTGGGTGACAGCTCTGCTTTCGTCTGGATGCCGGCGGCATCGCTACCGGCCGACGGTTCGGTGAGCGCGAACGCCGCGACGAGTTCTCCGGTTGCGAGCTTCGGGAGGTACTTCCGCTTCTGCGCCTCGGTGCCGAACAGAAGAATGCCCTTCAGTCCGATCGATTGATGCGCGCCGAGCGTGACCGCGAGCGAGCCGTCGAGTCCGCCGACTTCCTGCATCACGCGCGCATAACTCGTCGCGCTGAGACCGATGCCGCCGTACTCGCTCGGAATCACCATTCCGAAGAGCCCCAGTTCCTTCAGGCCCTGCAGCACTTCCGCCGGGATCTTCGCCTCGCGATCGATCTTCGCCGCATCGACGTGGCGCGCCGCGAACTCACGCACGGACTCGAGGATCAGTGCCGTGTTCTCGCGCTCTTCTTTGCCCGCTTCCGGAAATGGAAACACCAGTTCCTCGGGAATCACGCCGTAGAACACCGACTTCATGAAGCTCTGTTCCGTGCTCATCTCTCGCTTGCTCCTTCTGACGTGACCCGCACCGCGTGCGTGCATTGCGCTTTAGCGCAGACGCTGTGCGGCGGGCAAACATCGCGTGCGCGCCGCGCGAGCACGGACGCTGTTTCACGGCGTCATCTTGCCCATGACCCAGGGCAGCGCCCACAACAGTTGCGCGACCACGAAGATCGCCACGCCCGCGACGATGGGACCGACCGCGAGCGAGAGCGACAGAGGCCCGGCCGGGCGCGGCGTGCGTAGCCAGCGCGCGACGATCGCGATGTTCATCACCCAGGTGAGCAGGTGATTCCACGGGCAGATCACGCAGAGCGTGGGGAGATGCACGAGCAGTGAATAGAAGCGAAACGTGAAGAGCGTGGCGAGTGAGAGCCAGAACATCATCATCACGATGCCGAAGTACTGCGTGCGTGCGTCGCGTCGGAGGCACCACGCATAGAAGACCAGGCACCCGAGGAAGAAGCCGAGGCCGAGCGTCGCATTGGGTACGTAGAAGGCGCGCGCTTGCGGCGAGAGCAGGACGGGGTCGCAGTCGATGCCGAGCGGGAAGCGCAGAAAGGGCGTGGTGGTGAACGAACAGAATCCCGTTCGCGGCGTCACGAGTCGCGCGTGGAGTGCGAGGTAGCGCCACGAGACGTAGAGCGTGTCGAGGACCGCGAGAGCGGCGGCGACGAAGAAGACCCGATCGAGGGCGCGGATGCGATGGTCGTGCTTCACGCCGGCGAACGATCGCGCGAGTCGCGGCGAGATGCACCAAGGACCGTGCAAATGATCCGTGTCGGCACCCGTCGTTCACGGCACACTGCCGCGGCGCGCGCGCAGTGATGAACGCACTCGAATCGACACCGCCCGAGAACACGCTGGAACGCTGGGCGTGGGATTACCTGCGCACCGATTCGCTCGCGGCGAAGTTCGTGCTCGAAGCGCCGCCTCGCGCGTCGGAACCCAACGCGCCCTTGCGTCGTGCGGTGCGACCGTCGCGCCCGGCGCCGATGATCGTGAGCGAGCACGCACCGAAGAGCCCCGGGCCCGATGCGATGCGCGTCCCTGCCCGCCGCGCGCAGTTGATCCATACGTTCTTGCACCACGAGCTGCAGGCCGCGGAATTGATGTGCTGGGCGATCCTGGCGTTTCCCGAAGCACCGGAGGCATTTCGCACCGGGCTCGCGAACATCGCGCGCGACGAGGTGCGGCACATGGTGCTCTACCGCGATCACCTCGCGACGCTCGGCAGCGCGTTCGGTGATCACCCGGTACGCGATTGGTTCTGGCAGCGCGTGCCGAATTGCGAGACTCCGGCGCACTTCGCGGCGACGATGGGGATGGGCTTCGAAGGCGCGAATCTGGATCACACGCTGCGCTTCGCAGAACGCTTTCGCGCGATCGGCGACGAGACCGGCGCGCGCATCCAGGAGCAGGTGCACGAGGAAGAACTGCCACACGTGAGGTTCGGCGTGCATTGGTTCACGCGGCTCACGGGCGGGATCGAATTCGCCACGTGGCGCGCGCATCTCGCACCGCCGTTGTCGCCGTGGGTCATGCGCGGCACGCCGGTCGAACATGCAGCGCGCGCGCGTGCGGGGATGAGCGATGCATTCGTCGCAGAGCTGGGACGATGGACCGACCCTTCGCGTGGGTAGTGAATCTGGATGCCGAGGACGAACTCGCGCATCCGGCGGGATACACGCCCTCGCGCGCGATGGAGCAGCGCATCGCGACGATCGTCCCTTCGCTCGCGACGCTGCTCGGCGACGAGGTGGTGATCGCGAACGGAAGTGATGCGCGCGGGTGTGTCGGTCGCGCATGGTGTCCGACGCCGCGTGCAGTGCGGATGTGGCGAAGCGCAGGATGCGAGGTACCGAACGTCCCGTCGCTCGCGGTGCTGCAGCGGGTGAACGGTCGAGGGTTCTGCGCGGCGCTCGGGCAGTCACTCCCCGGCGCGCGCTTCGTCGACGCGCGTGCCGAAGTGGAAGCGACGGTGCGTGCCGAGAACGAGCGCGGTGACTGGCTGCTGAAGCGCGCGTTCGGCTATGCGGGCCGTGGTCGGCGACGAGTGCATGCGGGCGCGCTGTCGGCCCACGATGCGGCTTGGGTGGATGCGTCGTTGCGCGAAGGCGGCGTGCAGGTGGAACCGTGGGTCGAGTGCGTGGCGGAGTTCGCGTTGCACGGATGGATCGCGGAGGGTGCGGGCCGCGGTGACGATCGCGTCGTGGTGTGGGGCGACGTCACGGAGCAACAAGTCGATGCGCACGGCGCGTGGGTGGGAACCGCAGTGGCGGGCGTCGACGCGTTGTCGCGCGAGGAATCGACTGCGTTGCGAGCGGCCGCGGCGGAGGCTGCGAGGGCCCTCATCGATGCGGGGTACTTCGGCGCGTTCGGCGTCGACGCGTATCGCTGGCGTGATGCGCGCGGTGCGACGCACTTCAACCCTCGCAGCGAGATCAACGCGCGTTACTCGATGGGGTGGGCGGTCGGAATGAACGGGCGGCGGCCGGATCGAAATGGGGACGGTCCTGCTTAGTTGCATTGTTCGAATGGGGACGGTCCTGCTTAGTTGCATTGTTCGCCGGCGGTGCTTTCGCTTGTTTCATCGGCAAAAAGCCGCGCGCGAACGGCGTCGGCAATTCTACGTACGGGGACGGTCTTGCATTGTTCGCCGGAGATCGCGGCGGTGCTCCGCTCAATGCGCGCCGCTCGTGCCGAGTTCGCCGTGGGGAAATGACAGAAAGCTAATACCGTCCCCCATCCTCACCTGCGGCGCGCGACAGACCGTCCTGTTTCCGCGGGATTAGTTCGCGGCGAGAAATGACAGAAAGCTAATACCGTCCCCCTACTGCGGCTCGGGGGGCGGATCGCTGGCGCGCGGGCCGTCGGGCGACTCGCCGTCGTCTTCGTGCGCTTCGCTCGCGGGCTCCGTAGCGACGACCGCAGGCTGCACTGTAGCGGGCACCGCGATCGCCGTCTCCACCGGCTCCGCGGTCGGCACGTTCGACACGCGCGCCGCGTGCTGCCACGGGTACTTCACGCGGTGGTGGTAGACCTTCACCAGCGTCTCCGCGAGCGAGGTGATCAGCACGCGGATCTCGCGCACGCCGATGCCCGAGTCGTCGAGCTGACCCTGCCGCAGTTTCGTGAAGATCACGCGCTGGATCATCTCTTCGAACTTCTCGCGATCGGGCGGATCGATGGTGCGACTCGCCGCTTCGATCGAATCGATGAGCATCAGGATCGCCGTCTCGCGCGTGTGCGGCTTCATCCCGGGATAGCGAAACGCGTCGGCCGTGAGTCCCTTCGGGTTCCCCTGCTGCTGACACTTGTGCCAGAAGAACTCGATCACGCTCGTGCCGTGATGCGTGTACGCGAACTCGATGATCGGCTCGGGAATCCCCGCGTCGCGGAGGATCTTCGTGCCGCCCACGACGTGCGCCATGATCGCGTCGGCGCTCACATCGGGCTCGAGATCTTCGTGCGGTGAACGCTCGCCCGGCTCGAGGTTCTCGACGAAGTACTTCGGCTGAATCGTCTTACCGAGATCGTGATAGTACGCGCCCGTTCGCGTAAGCATCGCGTCGGCGCCGATCGCCGCGGCCGCGTCTTCCGCGAGGTTCGCCATCGCACGCGCGTGCTGCCAGCTCCCCGGCGCTTCGGCCGCCATCTTTCGCAGCATCGGATGATCGAGGTCGGCGAGGTCGACGAGTTGCGCGCGCGACACGGCACCGAACGCGAGCTGCGCGGGCTCGACGAGCAGCCACGAGATCAACCCGCTGATCACCCCGCCGCCGAGACACGCGACCAGCTCGCTCTGCAATCCGCGATGGAGGTCTTCCGCGAAGCCGAAGTGACCCGAGAAGAGCAAGCGACACGCGATCATCATCAGCGCGCCGGCGAGGCCGCCCACGACGCCCGCCATCAACATGCCGCGCGGATGCTTGCGATCGCGGAACGCGAGGGCGGTGAGCATGCCGCGTGCGAGGAACACCGCGATGAGCGTCACGTCGAAGCGAACGAACGACGCGAGCAGGAACGCGAGCACGAGATTGAGCAGCAGCGCGGCGCGGCGCTCGATGTAGAGCGCGGCCCACAGCGGCACGACGGAAACCGGGATGTAGAACTCCGGCAGACCCGTGAAGAGCAGGAACATCTTGGCGACGATCGCGAGCGCGAGCACGACGCCGAAGAGCCCGATGTGCGTCCGCAGCAATCGGCCCTGACTGGGCGCGAAGATGCGGAGGTAGGTGAACATCAGGAGACTGGTGAGGAAGTAGATCGAGAAGAGCCCGAGCGCCCCTCGCCAGCGCAGCGGACGACGCGATGCCTCGTAGCGATCGACGAAGACGCCGACGGACCCACGCGGCGTCGCACCGCGCGCGACCGTGATGCGGCGCGTCTCCCATTCGGACACGACGCTGTTCACACCGGGCGATTCCGAGGCTGCCGTTACGGCCACGTCCTCGGCGGGTAGACGCAGGGTCACCGGCGCGGCCTGGTTCGACTGCACGCGCCACGACGGGAAGAGCAACTCGACGCTGTAGAGCATCGTGCACGCAGCCGCGAGGAGCACCGCCAACACGGCGGCTCCGCCAGGTCCCGCCATGACGCGTGTTCGAAGCATCGTCGGTTCGCTACGCATCGCTCCCGAGTGCCCGCGAACCGTCGCCGAGGCTAGGAGAGAGCCCTCGCGTTGACAAGCATTGCGAGCAGACGCGTCACGGTCCGTGAACAAGCGCAGCCGCGGCGGTCATCGTCGCGCAGCCCCACGCGTCGCGCTTGACGGCTCCATGCGTTCCGCCAGGATGGCTGAGCGCACATGATCATTTTCTACGGCACGAAGATGTACGGAAAGATCGATCGCTGCGGCAGCACCTACGTGGGGACGTCGTTCTTCCACCTCTACTGGATGCCGCTCTTTCCGCTCGGCTCGAAGCTGGTTCTCGAAGAGAACGGCGACAACACGTATCGGTTCATCCCGGCGGGGTTGCACTGGCGCTCGACGCTGGCCGCGTATCTCCGCACATGGGGCGTGATCGGCGCGATCGCGGCGCTGTGGATCGGCCTGCAGGAATTCGGTCGCATGGACGCAGACGTCGTCGACGGGCTGCTCACGATGTCGGCGTCGCTCGTTCTCGTTGCGGCCGCCGTGTGCGCGTGGGTATGGCTCGGACGACTCACGGTCGACGAACGCGCGCAGCGGCTCGCGTACCAGGACTTCGCCGGGCATCCGGTCGACGTCGCGATGATGCGCGAAGGACGCGATCCGCTGCGTCAGCGGCTCTACGGTCACGTCGTCGATCGCGCGCGTGGGCTGATCAGCGGCGGGTACCGTGCGACCGTCGATCCCGCGACGCACTGGGGCACGATCGCGCTCGATCCGACGGTGAGCGATGTTCCGTTCCTCCGTGCCGCGCTCACGCTCACACGGCTCGAGTGGTCGTTCGCCGACGCGAGCACCAAGGGCCAGCTCGCCACTGCGCACGCGCTTCTCTGGCAGAAGCTTCGCACCACCGACCCCACGCTCGTCGCCGATGCAAAGGCCGCGGGGGCGTGGACGTAGGTTACTGCTCGTCGCTCGCGGACGGCGCGTCCGACGCGGGCGCGGACGATGACGCCTCGGATGCGGGCGCGCTCGACGACGAAGGCTCGCCCGGAGGGGCATCGGACGACTCGGTGCTCGAAGGCGAGTCCTGCGCTGCGTACACGATGACTTCTTCGCCCGCGGCCAGCGCGGCATGGCGCGAGCGATGGTTGATGCGTGCGAGGCTGCCTACCGTGAGCCCGTAGCGATCCGCGAGCGATCGCATCGTGTCGCCATCACGCACGATCACGCGGCGACGCACGCGACCGCCATTCGCCGCGGCCCGGTCGTAGAACGCCTCGCTGCCACGCTCGACGAGCGAGACCTCGCGCTCTTCCCATACGCGCGCGCCCGGTGTTTCACCGGCGACGAATGCCTGGAGCCAGAGACCACCTTGCAGGCTCGCGGTCGTATCGAGCGCGTTCCACGTCGCGAGATCCGCGCCGTTCACACCGAGCGCACTCGTCACGTCGCGCAGCGATTCGCCCTGCACCACGTGATAGAAGACTCGACGCCTTCCGGCCGGCGGCTGCGCGATCGGATCGACCGCGACGAGCGGAGGCGCTTCGGGCGCAGCACCGGTGTTGTTCGGCTGTGCCTCGCTCGGAACGAGGACGAGATCGCCCGGGGCAAGGTGGGTGGATGCCGCGAGTCCGCCGAGTGCGAGGAGCGCGCCGCCGTTGGCAAGTCCGCTGCGATGCGCGATCTCATCGGCCGTCTCGCCGTGACGCACGGTGTACGCGCGCGTCGCGGGGAGCACGGCGCGATCGATCCATGCAACGGCGCGATCGCGCGTGCCGAGCGGCAGATGGACGACGAACGAGCGCGCGTCGTCGGGGGGCGGCGTGCGCGACGCGAGGAGTGAAGGATTGAGCGCGCGAAGTGCTTCGGTCGAGATGCCGATCGCGTGCGCGAGTTGATCGATCGGCACCGATCGCATCACCGGGACGTCTTCCCACGTGAGCGCGGCGTCGGGAGGCGCATCGTCGAAGCCGAGCGCGGTCACGTTGCGCGCGCCGATCGTCGCCGCGAGGATGCGCGGCACGTAGCTCGTGGTCTCGAACGGCAACCCGGCTTCGAGCGACGCGATGCGTTCGAAGTCGTTGGTGTTGTACTTCCGCATCGCGCGCAGCAGCGCGGCGTAGCCCATGTTGTAGGCCGCGAGCGCGAGGTCCCAGGAGCCGAAGCGCGTGTGCAGATCGCGCAGCATGTGAGCCGCGGCGCGCGTCGCGCGTTCGGGATCGCGCCGCTCGTCGACCCAGGCATCGACACGCAAGCCGTACGAACGCGCGGTGTCCGGCATGAGCTGCCAGAGACCCGCCGCGCCCACCCACGACACGCTGTTCGGATCGAAGCCGCTCTCGGCCGCGGCGATCCACACGAGTTCGGTGGGCATCGATTCGCTCGCGAGAATCGCTTCGATGCGAACGCGATAACGGCCCGCGCGCCGCAGCCAGCTCGCAAGGGCGCGATGCGAGATGCGGTCGGTGCGGTAGCGCGCGAGATATGCGGCGATGCGCGGGGTGATGCGGAGCGGAATGTTCGGCATCTGCAATCGCGCGGCGGTGCTCGCGTCGAGCCCCTCGGGGAGCGGTGTGCCGTCGCGTGCGATTGCTTCGGCAACGGTGCGAGGGAGCGGGGCGTTGTCGCAATCGGCGCCGCGAAGTGCGGCGAGAGCGGTGGATTCGGCTCCG
>CBIHQZ010000171.1:0-9435 GCA_966212315.1 uncultured Myxococcales bacterium | reverse complement strand
GGAACGTTACTTCGCGGTTCCGGCGGTCAGCGACATGAGCGAGCGCCACTCGTCGCGCGACAGTTCCGGGTAGATGTAATCGCCTTCGAAATTCGTGTGATGGAGCATCAGGCGCGCGGCGAAGAACACCGCCTTCGCGATCCCGTCCACCGTCGTGGCCTTCTCGAGATTCTGCGCTTCCTCGCGGAGCGACGAGTGGTGCTTGCGCGCGACTTCTACTTCGGCGCCGAGGTCGTGCTCCACGAGCAGCGGGAACAGCGTCTCTTCCTCGTACGCCATGTGCCGCTCCATCGGACCGCGCAGGAACGCGAGCAGGCTGTCCTTCTCGCGCGCCGCCGCGATCTGATCGCGCTTCGAGAGTTCCATGAGGTGCTTCGCCATGTCGCGCGCACGGTCTTCGTCCGCGAAGAGGCCCGCCATCGTCCGTTCGAAATCCATGCGGCGATCGTCCACGGGCTTACTTCGCGGCACAAGGGAGAACCGCGTGCAGAGCACCAGCTGGGGTGGAAACTCAGCGCGGATTGTCGCGCGGAATCTGTGGCAGCGTCGGTCGCGACTCGAGTGCGTGGGTCATGCGGCGCGCAGTGCTCGCGACCGCACCCGACACCAACTGCGCAACCCCGCCCATCGGACCCGGCAGCGCACGCGCGAGCTTCTGCCCGATCGATTGAGTGACAAGGTCGGCATACAGCGTGACGGTCTGCGCGGCAGTCTTGATGTCGAGCGTGCTCAACAACTCGTCCGCGAGCCCGAACGGCAAGCTCAACGGAATCGGCCCGCGTGCGTACTCGACCGCGTAGACGCCGTTGGTGAAGTTCATCCCGCAAGCCTGACCGGGTCCCACGTAGATGCGGTCGCCGGGCTTGTAGACACGCTTCTCGAACTCGCCCTCGGCGAAGTACCAGCACTCGCCATCGATCACGGTGTCCCAGAACCCGACGAAGTGGCGTCCCGAGTGACCTTCCGATCCGATCGGCGTTCCCCAGATCATGATGTACTCGGTGAGCGACGCGTAATAGAGCTTCATCTGGATCATCGCGCCGCCCGCGATGCTGTAGACCCACGGCTGCGTACGATCGAGCACGCCGGGATACGCAGCTTCCATCTCGTCGGCGAAGCGATCGAACATGGCAGGCTTCGAGAGACCGAGAGCCTTCATCGAACAGTCGTGGACGACCTCGGGATCGAAGACGTAATTCGCCATCTGCAATGCTCCTTCAGCGATCGGGCGGGGGCGCGGACTCTACTCGACGCGCGCGCGATTTCGCCACCACGGAGACATTCGAAGAATCGCGCGACGCACGATCGGCCGAGCGATGCGCGCGAGCGGTCTTCGCCATCCGAGCAGCGCCGCGGTCTCGCGGACGACGTCGTCGAAGACGTGACGTTGGTACTGCAACAGCGCTTCGCTCTCCGCGGTGTCGAGCCAGTCGGTGCAATACGGCGTGGTGGTGAACGCAGCGTCCGGGAGGCGACCGATCTCCATCGCATCGAGAAAAGTCCCGAGATAGTCGCGGTAGGTGAGCTGACAACGCGGACCGCCGCCGATGTTCCAGATGCCGCCCCAGATCGCGTCGCAACGAAGCGCGTTCACCACCGCGAGGGCTGCGTCGCTCGGATGGATCATCTCGATGCGCGTGTCCAGCGGGATGCGGAACATGATCGGATGCGGATTGCGGATCTCGATCGGTGGCACATCCGCGAAGCGGAAGATCGCGAATGGCAGCCCCGATTCGCGCACCATCGTTTCACCAGCGATCTTGTGACCGCTGTAGTTGTCGGTCTCGATCAGCGGATCACCGACGCGTCGCGGTGGCGGCCGGCCGTTGCTCGTGCCGTACACATCGAGCGTCGATGCGAACAGCATGCGAGGCGGCGTCGCCGATGCGCGAGCGGCCTCGAGTAGATTGCGGGTGCCGCCGACGTTCACCGACTTCGCGAGTTCGGGGTTCTCGTGTGCGAGCGGCGGAATCACGTAGGCGAGGTGGATCACCGTGCGAACGCCGCGCAACGCACTGTCCATCATCGCGCGATCGCGCACGTCACCGCGCACGACCTCGACACGGCCGCTCCACGTCGCAGCAATACGCGCGTCGCGCGGCGCGATCGACGTCGCCCTCACCCGGTATCCGCGCTCGAGCAATTGCGCGACGACATTGCGGCCGATGTTTCCGAATGCGCCCGTCACGAGCACGTGATCGTCGGAGGGATTCACGCGCGCAGGGTTATGACGGAACGACAGCGAGCGGGAGCGGAATCAGCGCGAGAGTGTCGTGCTGCAGAGCGCGAACGCGTTGACTGCCGGCCCGCGTCGACCCGATGAGGTCGGGATGCTCGCCTCACGCATCACGTACTGCCCGAGACGCCGGCCGCACGAGCCGCCATCGACCGGGTCCGGTTGCCCGAGGTCGACCGCAACGTCGAGTCCGATGTGCGACGCCGCCGCGAGATTCCAACTCGTGACCGCCATGTCGCGGGCGCTGATCATCCCCTCGAGCGCCCATCCGTCGGGCCGCGCAACCGCGAGGATCGCAGGCGTGAACCAGAACGTGACCGGTCCTGGTGAGCGAAGCCCGCCGTAGGTCGACGGATGTTGCGCATCGACCGGTGCCGCGACGAGGAACTGCCTCGTGCCGGGTTCGTCGTACGCGGGCCCGTTCGCGAGTTGACCGTCGGAGTCGACGAAGAGTTCGATCGCGTCGCCGCAGTACAACAACCCGAGGTCGTGCGGCGGCGGGTAGAGTCCGGGCCCTTTGTCGACCTGCACGTAGAAGTACAAGCCAGTGGGTCGGTACGCGAAGGCCACGCGGGTGGTGACGTTCGGAATCGGCGCGTCGCCGGACCACGAGATCATCGGCATCGTGAAGAGCCCGAGCCCGCATTCGAGCGTCCCGTCGATCACGGGTTCGTGATCGAGCGGCGGAATGGACTGACACGGATCGTTCGCGATCGGCGCCGTCCCGCACGCGGACGCATCGAGGAGGGCCTCGTATGCTGTGCGATCGTACGCGTTGCATGCGAAAGCCGACGCGCAGCACGCAGCAATCGCGAAGACTCGGAGCACGCTACGTCCGTATCACGAACTCGTGCTTCGTGGCTGCCGCACGAATCGACGGCGCGCGCGAATCGAGTTCCGCCGTTCGCTACATCGCCTCGGGATTGAACGTCCCATTGGCGGGCGGGTTCGTCGGACCGGGCGTAGGGCCATGATGAACGCGCGGACCAGTCGCGCGGTGCGTGGCGGGAGGCGTTGACCGATGCGCAGCAGGAGGCGCTTCGGGCACCGTGGTTCCCGCGTCGACGATCTCGCTCGAGGTCACGCCCGCGTCGACGGTTGCAAGCGGTGCAGTCGCCGGGTGCGTGTCGGTGTTCGCCCGCAATGCGGACGTCGCATTCGTCGAAGGACCCTGCGTCGGCGGCGTCGCCGTCAGCGCGCTCTGGCGCGACGCCGTGTGTTGATCACGCCACCACAGGTAGCCCCCCGCACCGGCCGCACCGAGTATCAGCACGGTCAGGAACGCCCAGGCACCCGCGCCACTTCGCGGCCTGCGCGCGCGCTCGATCACGACGTCGTCGATGCCCAGTGGCGTGAGCCCCGATGCATCCACGGACACCGCGGACGGTGCGGCGGTCACCAGTTCGGGTCGCTGGGTGGTGCGCTCCGGATCGGTATCCTGCCGTCGCCGCGGTGTGACGGGCCGATGCACGCCCGACTCGGACAGCGGTCCGCGGATGCGCTGTTGAAACGCAACGATTCGCTCGCCGCAGATCTCCCGCACGAACTGCGACACCGCACGGTTGCTCGCGATGCCGACCGAACCACCTGCCTGCTCCAGCGCGTCGGCCATCTGAGCGGCGGTGGCGAAGCGCGCATCCGGATCACGCTCGAGCGCGCGCATGCACATCTGTTCGAGCGCTTCCGGAAGGTCGGGGACGAACTCGCGCACTTTCGAAATCGGGTTCACGAGCAGGTTGCGCAGCACTTCGCCGTCGTTCTGTCCCGCGAACAAGCGTCGCCCCGCGAGCGCCTCCCACAGCACCACGCCCGTCGCGAACAGATCGACGCGTCGATCGACCGTTCCGCTGGTCGTCTGCTCGGGCGCCATGTACGCGAGCTTTCCCTTCACCTGCCCGTCCTTCGTCGCAGTCATGCGCTCCTCGGCGCGCGCGATGCCGAAGTCCGTGATGCGCGAGATGCCGTCGATGCCGACGAGAACGTTGTGCGGAGAGATGTCGCGATGCACCAGGCGCAAAGGCTCGCCCATGTCGCCGGTGAGTTCGTGCGCGGCGTGAAGTCCGTTCAGCATGTCGAGCACGATGCGCAGCGTGATCGACGGGGGAATGCGTCGCCCGGCTTTCACCGTGCTCCGCAAGAGCGCAAGGAGCGTCTCGCCTTCGATGTACTCCATGACGAGGTAGAGGCCTTCGTCGTCGTTCTCGAGGTCGAGCGTCGCCACGACGTTCGGATGACGGATACGCGCCGCGAGCCGCGCTTCGTCCATGAACATCCCGACGAACTCTTCGTCGTTGGCGTACTGCGCGTGCATCAACTTGATGGCCACGAGGCGTTGGAATCCCGCTGCCCCGAGCGCGCGCGCGAGATACACCATCGCCATCCCGCCCGAGGCGATGTCGGCGACGACTTCGTAGCGACCGAAGCGCGTTCCTGCGGCGAGGCTGTTGCGAGCGGCCGTGGACATCAATCCCGACGCGCAGCGTAGCACGCGTCCGAGGTCGTCTCGATCGATGCGCCGCGATGATCGATGGGCTTCCGGCTCGGCCGCGATGCGTTAGGCTCCGCCGCAAGGAGCATTCATGAGCCGTATTTTCGACGACAATTCACGCAGCATCGGCCACACGCCGCTCATCAAGATCAACCGTCTGACGCAGGGTGCGGGAGCGACGGTGCTGGCAAAGATCGAAGGCCGGAATCCAGCGTACTCGGTGAAGTGCCGCATCGGCGCGGCGATGGTGTGGGACGCGGAAGAGCGCGGTCAGTTGAAGCCCGGCAAGTCCATCGTCGAGGCAACGAGCGGCAATACGGGCATCGCGCTGGCATTCGCGGCGGCGGCGCGCGGTTACAAATGCGTGCTCACGATGCCCGAGACGATGAGCATCGAACGCCGCAAGGTGCTCGTCGCACTCGGCGCCACCGTCGTGCTCACGCCTGGCGCGCAGGGCATGAAAGGCGCGATCGCCAAGGCCGAAGAACTCGCGGCGAAGGAACCCGACTCGTTCGTGTTGATGCGTCAGTTCGAAAACCCCGCGAACCCCGCGATCCACGAAAAGACGACGGGACCCGAGATCTGGAACGACACCGACGGCGCAGTCGACGTGCTCGTGTCGGGCGTGGGTACGGGCGGGACGATCACCGGCGTGTCGCGCTTCATCAAGCAGAACAAGGGCAAGAAGATCATCACGGTCGCGGTCGAGCCGACGCACTCGCCGGTCATCGCGCAGGCCATTGCCGGTCAGCCGCTCACCCCCGGCCCGCACAAGATCCAGGGTCTCGGCGCCGGGTTCATTCCGAAGAACCTCGATCTCTCGGTGATCGACCGCGTCGAGCAGGTCACCAACGACGAGTCGATGGTGATGGCACGCAGACTCGCGAGCGAGGAAGGGATTCTCTCGGGAATCTCGTGCGGCGCGGCCATGGTCGCGGCGGTGCGCATCGCGAACGAACCGGCGATGAAGGGCAAGACCATCGTGGTCGTCCTCCCCGACGGCGGGGAGCGCTACCTCACCACCGCGCTCTTCGAGGGGATGTTCGAGTCCATCGAGAAAGCGACGGCCGCGTCGTGACCCGTCCGCTCGATGCAGCAGTCGATGCGATGTTGGCGAGCTACGGGAGGGACGTTCGCGCGAAGCACATGAACTGCCGCTATCTCCCCTCGCGTGACGAGATCATCGGCATCGTTCGACTGCTCTTCGAGCTGTTCTATCCGGGCTACTACGGACGCCAGGATCTCAACGACGAGAACATCCGCTACCACCTCGGGACGCTGCTCTCGACGGTGCGCGGGAAGCTTCACCAACAAGTGCGGCAGTGCCTCGGCTTCGCATCGGAGGACCGCCGCGGGTGCGAAGAGCCGAACGGTGACGCGATCGCCGATCGCGCGCTCGAACTCGCCGACGAACTCATCGCGCGACTCCCCGCGATCCGCGATCAGCTCATCGCCGACATCCAAGCCGCGTACGACGGCGATCCTGCAGCCGGCTCGCTCGACGAGATCATTCTGTCGTACCCGGGCCTCCTCGCCGTGACGATTCACCGCGTCGCCCACGAACTCCACGGCATGGGCGTTCCGCTCATGCCTCGCATCATGAGCGAGTGGGCACATGCGCAAAGCGGCGCGGACATCCATCCCGGCGCGCGGATCGGCCGCAGCTTCTTCATCGACCACGCAACGGGCGTCGTGATCGGCGAGACCTCGGACATCGGCAACAACGTGAAGCTCTATCAAGGCGTCACGCTCGGTGCGATCTCGCACCCGAAGGACGAACGCGGGCGCGTCATTCGCGACACGAAGCGACATCCCACCGTCGAAGACGGCGCGACGCTCTATGCCAACGCGACCGTGCTCGGCGGCGAGACCATCGTCGGTGCGACGAGCGTCGTCGGCGGCTCGGTGTTTCTCACGCGTAGCGTGCCGCGATCTTCACGCGTCGCCGTGAAGCCGCCAGAACTTCGCGTCGTGCAGAACGGCGCGAACGGTCCTCAGGTCGACGTCGACTTCGAGATCTGAAGCCCGCGCGCTCAGACTTCGACGTCGGTTGCCGGCATCACGCGAATCAATCGCTCCAACAACAAGATCTGCTCGCTGTCTTCGGAGATCCGCAGCGACACACGCTCGCGGCCGTCCGCGGCGGTGAGGATCTCGAGCGGCACGCCGTTCACGACGCGCGCAGGCCGCCCCAGCGTGGCGTCGCCGCGTAGCACCACTGCGACCCGCGCCCCTTCGAGGATCGCGAGTTGAAGCGCACCGCGCACCGCCGCGTGCACGGCTTCGAGTGCGCTGCTCGAATCACGACGAACGATGACCCGCTCCGCCGAGACGGTGACGTCATGCTGGGCAGGTAGTCGTCGCGGGTTCATGTCGAGCGCTCTTCGGTGGCCAACATTCCTGACATCATCCACCGAGTCGATGTCGGAGCGCCATCTTCGAAAGTTTGAGCACTTGGGCTTACACGAGACGCATCAGCGTCCATGCCGTCGGTGGCCGGCGGCCTCGACTATTTTCGCCACGCTCGGACGCTCGAAACGACTGCGCAGCCCGTCGGAAAGCTCGTGCGGCGCCCCTTCGATCTCGATCGGCACACCGTCGTCGGGTCTTTCCGCGATGATGACGAAGGCCGACTGATCGCTCGCGTCGATTCCTCCGTCGCGCTCTCGAATGGAAGCACCGCGGACTGCGCCCACCGCGACGAGCACGTTGAGCATCGGCTTCGCATCCGTGCACGCGCGCCAGATCGCCTCCCACGATGCGTCGCCGTCCGGGCACCAGCGCATCGTCCACGCGAGCAGCGAATGCGCCGATGCGAGGTGCGTCGTCAACTCTCGCATCGCTTCGTCGGCACGATTCGCGTCCATTGGCTCTCGACGCTGCCACACCGCCTGGAATTCCGGGGTGGAGACCGCGTCGCGCAATCGTCCCCCCGGGAATTCCGGCCCGCGCCGACATTCGTCCGGGCGCTGTTGACGCCGCAGAGCTCGCGGTCGTAAGAGGTTGTTGCGCGGTGATCCGGTGGCAGCCGGTTCGCTGAGTTCGTAGCCCCTCGGGGCCCGCGAGATCCCTCCGCCCGTTGCCGAATCTCCGAGCACGTTGCGTTGGGTTGCGCCCTCGGGGCTGCCACTCCGGGGGCGTCGCCTATCGGCCTCCGCGCCGCGACGACGCTCCGATCGATGTGCTCGGATGTAGGCCGTTCTGACCGTGTTTTCTCGCGGGAGGACGCGGTTACGGGCACACGGAATCTTTTCATCCGGTGATACCGTCGACCTTGCGCACGTCGTCGCGCGCTGAGGAGGCGGGACCATGATCGGTTCGTCGCGTTCGTTGCTTGCAGTGAGTCTCGGATTGCTTCTCGCCGCGTGTGGCGCAGGACAAGACTCCACCGGTGGAGATGGCGGAGGGCGTCGCGATGGCAGCACCGCCGGCGATGGCTTCACCACACTCGCCGATGGTCGCGTCGTGCCGAACGACGGCGGAACGACGGGCATGGACGGCAGTACGTCCGGCGATGACGGCGGCAAGTCAGGCGGAGACGGCAGCGTATTCGTTGCGCCGGATGGATCGACGGTCGATCCCGACAGCGGCGTGATCACTCTCCCCGACGGATCGATGGTGCTCCCCGACGGCGCGAGTGCGACCGACGCGGGGTCAACCGGCGGCGACGGCGGCACCGGATGCGGCGCGCGCGAAATCTGCGGCAATGGCATGGACGACGACTGCAATGGACAGGTCGACGAAGCGTGCCCGTGTCTCCCGGGTGAGACGCAACGCTGCTACGACGGCCTGCCTGCACAAGCCGGCGTCGGCGTGTGCGTGTGGGGAATGTCGACGTGCACGGGCGCCGGCGAGTTCGGAACGTGGTCCGCGTGCACGGGTGCGGGACATCCGCAGCCGGTCGTGTGCGGCGGCGGCATGGACTATCAGTGCAACGGCATGATCGACCAGGGGTGCGCGTGCACGCCGGGTGCGACGCGCGGTTGCTACAGCGGCCCGGGTGGAACCGACGGCGTCGGGCTCTGCCACGCAGGAACGCAGACCTGCGCAATGAACGGCGGCACCAGCGACTGGGGTCCGTGCACGGGTGAAGTCACTCCCTCGCCCGAACTGTGCGACGGCATGGATCACGACTGCGACGGCGCGGCGAACTCGGGATGCACGTGCACCGTCGGCACGAGCCGCGGTTGCTACACGGGTCCTGCGGGTACTTCTGGCGTCGGGTTGTGTCACGACGGCTCGCAACGTTGCGTCGCGAACAGCACCGGCACCGGCTCGATGTGGGGCACGTGCACTGGTGAAGTCACGCCGACGCCCGACACGTGCGACGGACTCGATCACACGTGCACCGGCATGGCGGGCGTCGGCTGCGCGTGCGTGATCGGGGCGACGCAGGCTTGCTACACGGGTCCCGCATCGACGCGAGGCGTGGGGCAGTGCCGCAACGGAACGCAGACGTGCGTTGCGATGGGTTCGAGCGCGGGCTGGGGCGGAACGTGCGCGGGCGAAGTGCTCCCAGCGGCGGCAGAGATCTGCAACAACGGCATCGACGACAACTGCAACGGCGCGGTCGACGAAGGCTGCGGCGGGATGATCACGTGCGGCGGCGATCGCACGGTCGACGCAGGCACGCCCATCACGCTGACAGCGATGGCCTCGATGGTCAGTGGCATCACGTGGACGATCGTGACGGCGCCGACCGGCGGCGCGG
>CBIHQZ010000170.1:0-9436 GCA_966212315.1 uncultured Myxococcales bacterium | reverse complement strand
TGCGATGATCGACACCACCCCCGCGGGACGCTGCGCACCGAGGGCCGCTTCGCATCGCGCGATCGCATCGTCGAAGCGCCGTGCGCGTCGCAACAGATCGATCAGCACCGCATCCGGGTCACCGCCCTGTTCGGTGATCTCGAAGCCAGCCGAACGCCCGCGCTCGAACAACTCCACCGCCCGCTCGCGACACTGCATCGCGGCATCGTCCGCCCCCGCGTCGTCGCAGGCCCATGCGGCGTAGACCGATTGCCATCCCGCTTCGATGATCGGCCCGCCGTTCTCGAGCAGTGCCGATGCGCACTGGAAGCGCCGCGCGAGCAGCGGAAACAATTCGTTCGCGCGCAGCGCTTTGTACGCCGAGGTGTTCACGATCCTCGCCGCCTTCGCCGGGCCGTGCGCGATCGACGAAGCGCAGTAGCCGCACGACGGGCAGTCCTGCACCCAGTGATGCATCGTCGAGCGAAGGGACTCGGGCGGGCGCGTGTCGAGATCGGGCGCGCCGTGTTCGCTCGCGTTCGTCACTACGTCGAAATCCGATTCTTCGCCGCACACGTGGCACTTCACGGTTTCGCGCTCGACCGTCGTCATCGCGTCGAGATAGCCACTCGCGTGCTGCCGAGGTCAAGCACGAGCCACGCGCGAAGCATTCGAGAGCAGGCCGACGCGACCCGTGCTACCTAGCCGCCGCGAGGTCGTCACGTGATTCGTTTCGATGGTGTGAGCAAGCGCTACGGTGGTCAGATCCTGTTCGTCGAAGCTTCGGCCTCGGTGAACAAGGGTGAGAAGGTCGGTCTCGTCGGGCCGAATGGCGCCGGGAAATCGACGTTGTTCCGGATGATGATGCGCGACGAGCAGCCCGACGAAGGGCAGGTCTCGGTGCAGCGGAACATCACCATCGGCTACTTCAGCCAGGACGTCGGTGAGATGTCGGGCCGATCGGTCGTGGCGGAAACGATGGCGGGCGCGGGACCGGTCTCGGAAGTCGCGGCGGAGTTGCGCGAACTCGAGCACGCGCTCGGCGACCCTGCGCGCGCGGACGAGATGGACAAGCTGCTCGAGCGCTTCGGCGACGTGCAAGCACGCTTCGACGAACTGGGCGGCTATGCACTCGAAGCGCGCGCGAGAGAAATCCTCGCCGGCCTCGGCTTCTCGCAAGAGATGATGGACGGCGACGTCGGCGCCCTCTCGGGCGGATGGAAGATGCGCGTCGCACTCGGACGCATTCTTCTCATGCGACCCGACGCGATGCTCCTCGACGAACCGAGCAACCACTTGGACCTCGAGTCCATCATCTGGCTCGAAGAGTTCTTGAAGAACTTCGACGGCGCCTTGCTGATGACCTCGCACGATCGCGCGTTCATGAATCGCATCGTCGGCAAGATCCTCGAGATCGACGGCGGCGACATCACCACCTACTCGGGCAACTACGAGTTCTACGAGAAGCAGCGCGCGCTCGCGGAGCAACAGGCGAACGCGCAGTACGAACGCCAACAGGCGATGCTCGCGAAGGAGATGCGCTTCATCGAGCGCTTCAAGGCGCAGGCGTCGAAGGCTTCCCAGGTTCAGTCGCGCGTGAAGAAGCTCGACAAGATCGACAAGATCGAACCGCCGAAGCGCCGGCGAACGCTCTCGTTCGACTTCCCGAATCCGCCGCGATCCGGCGACGACGTCGCGAAGATCACGTCGGTCGCGAAGGCGTACGGCAGCAAGGTGATCTACGACGGGTTCGACCTGCTCATCCGCCGTAGCGAGCGTTGGTGCGTGATGGGCGTGAACGGCGCGGGCAAGAGCACGCTGCTCAAACTCATCGCGGGCGTGACCGATCCCGATCGCGGCGAAGTGCAGGTCGGCGCGAGCGTGAAGATGGGCTACTTCGCGCAGCACGCGATGGAGTCACTCGACCCGACCGGCACGATCCTCTCGGTGCTCGAACGCGAGTTCCCGAAAGCATCGCTCGGCGCGCTGAAATCCCTGGCGGGTGCGTTCGGATTCTCGGGCGACGACGTGGAGAAGTCGTGCCGCTCGCTGTCCGGCGGCGAGAAGGCGCGCCTCGCGATGGCGAAGATGCTCTTCGATCCGCCGAACTTCCTCGTGCTCGACGAGCCGACGAACCATCTCGACATGGCCACGAAGGATCTACTCGTTCGCTGCCTCGCCGACTTCGAAGGGACGATGCTGTTCGTCTCGCACGATCGACACTTCCTCGCGCAGCTCTCCAATCGCGTACTCGAACTCACCGACGAAGGCCCACGCACCTACGGCGGCGGGTATCTCGAATACGTCGCGCGCAGCGGGCACGAAGCTCCGGGTCTGCGGCACTGAGTCGATCCGCTGCTGCGCTCTCGTGGTTCGACAAGCTCACCATGAGAGAAGGGTCGGGTCGGCGATCTCCGCGCCACGCGTCACCGATCATCTCAGCCGCGATCATCCTGAGCGCAGTGCCGAGTCTTCGAGGCATGAAGTCGAAGCACGCCGGCGCGACCGCCCGCTCGTTCCCCTGACGAGCCGACGGTTTCCGCTTCATTCCGCGCCCCGTGTGCACGCCACGGCCAATCGCTCTCGTCCGTTGCGACGCGACCGTATCCATCGCGCTCAACACGAACTTGGCCTGCCCCGTGCTCCTACGTAGCGCCACGGAGGACATCATGAAGACCACTCTTCTTCGCCGCGCCGGTTCGATCGCCGCGGCACTCACGCTCGCCTCGATGGCTGGTTGTTACGCGCGCGTTCGCGCCGGTACTCGCCCGGTCGCATACGGAAGCACCACGGTCGTCGCGCAGCCGCAGCCCGTTGCAGTTGGCGGTGGACCCACGGTGATCATTCACGACGATGACGGTCACGGCCGTCGGCATCATCGCCACGATCGCGACGTCCGCTTCGAACACGACGACGACTGATCGACGAGTCCCGCGGACTACTTGCGCGTCCGAGCATTCTTTGCCGGGCGCGTACGCTCATTTCGCGGCGGCGGCGCGGCTGCTCGCGCGATCGGCATCTCCACCCGTGCGCCCCATGGACATCCGAACGACTCGCGCTTCGTCAGCACCCAGAGCGTGCGCACGTTCGGCTCGCGTTCGGGCAGCGGGCCTTGTCCGTCGGTGAAGTACACGACCCCGTCGACCTGTCGCGACGCGAGAAACTCGCGTTCGAACACCGGGCGCAAGTCGGTGCCGCCTCGCCCTTCGACGTGGTCCACCCGTCCATCGAACGGATACTCACGCGTGATCTCGGTGTCGCACTCGACGACCGTGATGCGCGCGTGTTCCGCGACGCGACGCAACTGGCGCGACACCTCCGCGAGTTCTTCGCCCGTCATGCTCGACGACGTATCGATCGCCACGAGCAGGTGCGGACGCGTGATGACGCGCGGCGAGTACGTGCGTCCCGGAATCTCGCCGACACGTTGCGGAAACCGCCGATTCGGCCGCGCGTACGTGTGCACCGGCGCGCGCGCGTACACCACGAACATCTCGAGCGCGGTCTTCCAGTCCATCGGTGCAGTCGGCGCTTCCAGCGTTCCGGTCAGTGCCTCGATCAATCGCCCCGGCTCGCGCCCCGCCATCCGCTCGCGCTTGCGCGGCCCTTCGCCATCACGCTCGCCGTCCGGACTCTTCACGCGTTCGACCGCTTGCTGGATCAACCCGCGCGTCGCTTCCACGCCACCTGCCTGCGCGGGAACCTTCGCCCACGGGCCGTGATCATCGACGGTCGGCTTGCTCACATCGAGCGCGCCCTTGTGACCGCGTCGCAGTGCCGCGAGCACTTCGTAGCGCTCCACCGTGCTCTGCCCCGGCTTCATCCCGAATCGCTCGAACGGCTTGTACGTGATCGGATCCGGGAGCAGCTCTTCGATGTACTCGTTCGCCGCCATCTCCATCGCCATCTCCATCGCGTCGCGATCGGAGACCTCGTGGAACTTCGGATGCGTGAGATGTCCGAGCACCACGTGATGGACTTCGTGCAAGAGGATCCCGGTCACGTACTCGGGGTGCTGCGTGAAGTACGTGGCGTTCACGTGCAGGTAGAAACGCCCTCGGTCGTACGACACCGCCATCTGTTTCACCGACGGATCGGCGACGGTGTCGAGCAGTGCGAGGACCGCCGCGTAGTAGGGGTATTTCTCGAGAAAAACCGGCTGTCGTAGATACGTCGCGAGCCAGGTCTTCGCGCTCATCCCGGTCGCACCGGCGTGATGCCGAGTTTCAACAGTGTCTCGACGACGGGCATCGCGACTCGCTCGGGCACCTGCGCGAGAAAGTGTCCGAGTCCGATGCGCGCAGCGTTGCTCTTGCGAAGATCGCCGGGGTGCGGGTGTTGTTCGAGATAGAGCTTGAGTGCGTTCGCCACGAGCGCGATGCGATGCAGCCGTGCCGGGTCGTTGCGCCACGCACGAATGCGCTGTTCGGCGGCGCTGTTCGGATATCCCTGGAGCACTTCGATCGGTTGCACTTCGGCCACCGCCACCGCGATGGGATTGCGCGCGAGTGCTTCATGGATGCGCTCGCGATGATCGCCGGGCAGGTCCGCGAGCAGCGATTCGAACGCCGTCATCGAGAACTGCTTCGCCTCCGCCATCACGCCGATCTCGGGACCCTTCACGACGCCGAGCACGCGTTGCGCGATCTCGTCGAGGCGGTCGGTCTCGCCCCTGGTGCGGTAGCCACGCACCGTTTCCATCGCCGCACCGCCGTACTGCGCAAGCATCGCACGCACGTCGACACCCAGTGACGTGTTCCAACGATCACGCGTCGCGAGGATCAACTCGAGCCACGCCGACGGAAGATACCCGCCGAGTACGTCGCGAAGCAGAACGTCGTTCGCGGTCTCTTCTTGCGTGAGGGTCTGCAGCACCGTCGAGACGTACGTCCACGTGCGGGGCGGAACGTCGTCGAGAATTCGATCGTGCGTCTGTGCGAGCGAGATCACCGCGGGATGCAACTGCGCGTGCTGCGCCCACGAGAGCCACGAGCCGCGGTCGGCGCGCACCGCGAGGTGCATGAACCGCGCGCGAAGGGCGCGATCGAGGGGGGTCACTTGATAATCCCCCGACTCCGGATTGATCGCGGCGAAGCACACCCAGTCGGGCGGGAGTTCGTACTCGTGCAGACGCCGCGCAGTGAGCAACTGGAGCGCGGGCTGCTGGATGTACCGCTCGGCGCGATTGAGTTCTTCGAGCATGAGAATCCCGGCGCCGTCGCGGGGCAGCACGGAAGGCGTCGCGTACGTGGTGCGACCGTCGGCGACCACCGGCAGCCCGACGAGATCGGGCGGCTCTAGAAGACTCAGGTCCAGGATGCGCGTCGCGATGCCGAGCCGTTGCGCGACGGCTTGCACGATCTCGCTCTTGCCGATACCCGTCGTCCCTTCGAGCAGCACCGGACGGCGCGCGCGATAGGCGAGTTCGAGTGCTGCTTCGAGACGCGCACCCACCGGGATCTCGTCGTGACGGACTTCGTGCGTACGGGGCGAGTTGGCCATCGAGCCGTGACGGTCTACTCGATGCGGTGGTGGGCGCAAGACGTCGTGCCGCATGATCACGGCGTCCCACCCGCGGATGTCATCGACGCGTACGGGGTGCGGTCACTATGCTGCCGGCATGGGTGTTCGCCGCGTGTACTCGGGCGCCGAGTGGGAATCGAAAGTGGGATATTGCCGGGCGATCGCGCACGGCCCGTTCGTCGCGGTCAGCGGCACCGCGCCCGTCGCGCCACACGGCGGAACACATGCGCCGGGCGATGCATTCGCACAAGCGACGCGCTGCCTCGTGATCATCGATCGCGCGCTCCGCGAACTCGGTGTGTCCCGCGGCGACGTGATCCGCACGCGCATGTTCGTGACCGACATCGCCCAGTGGGAAGCGTTCGGCAGGGCCCACGCAGCATTCTTCGGTGATGCGCCGCCAGCGACCTCGATGGTCGAGGTCAAGCGATTGATCGCGTCCGACATGATGATCGAGATCGAAGCCGACGCCGTCATCGGTGGAGGAGCCGCGTGAGCAAGTCGAAGACCATCGACAAGACGACGGTGCGAAATGCGGTACTGGCGACGCTGCAACGCGAGCTTGCCGTGATCCGCGCGGCCGCCGAAGACGCGGCCGAAGGCGCGACGCACGAAGAGAATCGCCCCGAGCACGACAAGGACATGCGCTCGACCGAGGCTTCGTACCTCGCGCGCGGGCAAGCCGGACGCGCCCAAGAACTGTCGGTCGCGATCGCGACACTCGAGGCGATGCCGATCCGAGCGTTCGGCCCTGACGACAAGGTCAGCGGTTCGGCCGTCGTGAATGTCGAGATCGACGGAGACACACCGGCTCTGTTCTTCGTCGCGTCGGCCGGCGGCGGTGTCACCGTGACCGTCGACGGCGTCACGCTCCAGACCATCACCGCGCGCTCCCCGGTGGGTGCGGCACTACTCGGCAAGTCCGTCGGCGACGTAGCCGAGGTGAAGACTCAGCAGGGCATGCGCGAGTACGAGATCGTCTCGATCGCGTAGCGAAGCACACACGCAGTCACTGGCGCGTTCTCTGCGATACCCTCGGCGCCATGCGCATCCTCCACACCATGCTTCGCGTGAACGACCTCGAGCAATCGCTCGCGTTCTACACCGGCGTTCTCGGCATGAAGCTGCTGCGTCGGAAGGACTACCCGAGCGGTCAGTTCACTCTCGCGTTCGTCGGATACGGCGACGAGGATTCGACCGCCGTCATCGAACTCACCCACAACTGGGACCGCGCGTCGTACACGCTCGGCGATGCGTTCGGACACATCGCGATCGGCGTCGAAGACGCGTATGCGACGTGCGAAGCGATTCGCGCGAAGGGCGGCAAGGTGACGCGTGAGCCCGGGCCGATGAAGCACGGCACGACGGTGATCGCGTTCGTCGAAGACCCGAACGGCTACAAGATCGAATTGATCCAGCAAGCGCCCCATGCGCCGTGAGCCGCGCGCCGCGCTCGAACGCATTGCGCGCGCCGCGACGGTGATTATCCATTCGCGCTTCGCCTTCCGTCACCGACGGGCAGGCGACCGGAGCGAACCGTCATGAGCACGCCTCTCGTCATCAACGACACCGTCACCGTCCCCGCGCGCGATATCACGTGGACGGCAGCGCGCGCAGGCGGGCCCGGCGGCCAGAACGTCAACAAGGTCTCGTCGAAGATCGAGCTGCGATTCGATCTCGCGAACACCGCGGCGCTGGATGAACGCACGCGCGAGCGACTGCGCACGATCGCGGCCAAACGACTCGATCAGGAGGGGCGCGTGCTGGTGGTGAGTCAGCTCACGCGCGATCAGATCCGCAATCTCGAGGACGCGCGCGAGAAGCTCCGCGCGCTGATTCTCGAGGCGCTCTTTCGCCCGGAGATTCGCAAACCCACCAAGCCGTCGCGTCGCGCGAAAGCACGTCGCGTTGCCGACAAGCGGCAGAACTCCGCGAAGAAGCGCGACCGTCGCGGCAGCGGCGACGAGTAGCCGATGAACGCCGCGCTCCCCACCCTCACGCTCGAACCCATCGGCTTCATCCGCACGCCTTACGCCGATCGCGCCAGCGCGCCACGACAGCCCTACGCATCAGGCGAGGTCGAGGGGACGATCGAATTGCTCCCGCGGCGCGGGTTCGAACACGCGCTCGACGATCTCGACGAGTGGCGGTTCATCTGGGTGATCTTCTGGTTCCATCTCAATCGCGGCTGGAGGCCGAAGGTTCTTCCGCCCCGCAGCACCGTGCGACGCGGTCTTTTCGCAACGCGCACCCCGCACCGTCCGAATCCGCTGGGCATCAGCGTGCTCCGACTCGTGTCGGTCGAGGGGCTCACGATCCGCGTGCGCGGCGTCGATCTCATCGACGGCACGCCGATCCTCGACATCAAGCCCTACGTGCCGTGGGCCGACTCGATCCCTGATGCGGGTACCGGCTGGTTCGATGCGCCACCGACGCTCGACGCACCCTCGCAACCGCGCCCGGGCGCGCTCGACGCGAAGGTGCAGCAGCGACCGTCGGACCCGATCGACGAGTACCAGGTCCACTTCGACGCGCACGCCGAGGCGCAACTCACGTGGTTGCGCGAACGGCATCAGATCGACCTCGTTCCATCGCTGCGCCGCGCGCTCGCGCTCGGACCGCACCCGCATCCGTATCGACGCATCAAGCCCGCGACCGACATGCCCGACACGTTCGTCGTCGCATACAAAGAATGGCGCGCACGTTTTCGCATCGAGCCCGAGTCGCCACGGACGCTCACGGTCTTCGCGGTCTTCACGGGCTACCGACCCGATGCACTCGCGGGTCCTGATCCCGCGCTCGACACGCATCGCGAGTTCGTCGCCACCTGGAGCATGCACGATGCGACGCGGTGAACGTCGCGCACGGGCGAGCGACGGGTTCGAGCCGATCGTTCCACTCGGTACCGGCCTGGTCGAACGACGCCTTCGCTTCGCGCAGCAGGACGACATACGCGCGCTCGGCCTCGCGCTGTCGGGCTACGACGGCCTCGCGTCGATCCATGGCGACGGCAAGAACACCGTCGTGGTGATCGCGACCGAGAGCATGGCGACCGACCTCGACGACGTGCTCGCCGAGCTAGCCGCAAAGGGCGGTTTCGAGCGCATCGGCTGAGCTGAGCCGGTCGTCACCTCGCGCGGAACGAAACTCGCTTCCACTTCGGAGATGGAGGCGCGGCCATGACTGTCAGCATTCGCGATGTACGGACTCGGCACACGATGAACATCACGGGCGACGCAGACGTGCTTCGCGTGTCGAATGAACTCGACTCTCCGGGGGTCGCGGGTCCCTGGTACCTCGAGCACGGCTACGCCCGATTGTTGGGAGGCAGGTCACCGGGCCTGATCTCCGCTGCGCAGCAGGACCACATCGGACACTGCGCACCCGGCGAGCTCGTGCTCGTCCATCTGCCCGACTTCGACCCGACCATCGAGCACGACGCGCGCGCGTGGTGGCTCTGCGAGGTGTGCGAGGTCGACGGCGACGACGCCGACTGATCATCGGGCACACGCACGAGGAACGGAACGAAGCGGCCACACGAGCAAGGAGCATTGGCGATGGCGATCTCGAGCGGAGAGATGGTCTGGATCTGGGTCGGGTTCGGCGTCGCAGCCGGCATCGTCGCGATGATTCTCCCGTTCCGCCGAGGCGTGCTGGGCATCGTGACGAACGTCGCGCTCGGTGTTCTCGGCGCGCTACTCGGTGGTGTGATCGGCCGCGCCCTCGATGCCCGCAGTCACTTTCACGACCCGACCGGACTCGTGTTGAGCGCGGTGGTCTCGGTTCTCACGCTCGGCGTGTTCCACGCGTTGTGGCTGCGAGGGAATCCGCGACTGCCGCGGGCGTAGGAGCGGAGAGAACCTCACCCCGGCTGCCGCCCGCCCCTGTCTTAGGCAAGTAGCAGGGTGCCTTTTTCGTGCGTTGTCTCGGCTCG
>CBIHQZ010000169.1:0-9476 GCA_966212315.1 uncultured Myxococcales bacterium | reverse complement strand
GTAAATCCAGCAAGCGCAGTTTGCCGACGAGAACCGGCGACGGCAGTTCGGATCCACACGCCGGGGACAGCATCGCAAGCGTCGCGAGGGTCGCGAGATGACGCGACAGGCGAACGAGTCTCATCGCCGCGCAAGCTATCACGCGCGTCCCAGCCGCGCCGCGTCACTGCTCTCTCTTGAAGCCACGTCGCACGCGAGGCTTACTCCGCACCCCGTCATGACAGCCCCCACGACCGTCGCCATCGGCTCCGACCTCACCATCGAAGATCTCGTCGCCGTCGCGCGTCGCCGCGCACGGGTGACGTTCGACCGCGCGGGGCGCGGAAAGATGGAGGCCGCGCATCGGGCCGTGCAAGCGATCGCCGATGGCGGCGACGACGCACCGCGGGTCTACGGCGTGAACACGGGCTTCGGCTTCCTCGCCGAGACGCGCATCTCCGCGGCCGACGTTCGCGCGCTGCAACACAATCTCATCCGCAGTCATGCGTGCGGTGTCGGCGAACCGCTGCCGACCGATGCGGTGCGCGCGATGATGCTGCTTCGCGCACAGGTGCTGGCACGCGGCCATTCTGGCGTGCGCCCGCTGCTCGTCGAGCGATTGATCGAGCTGCTCGATCACGGCATTCACCCGGTCATTCCCGCGCAGGGCTCGGTCGGCGCGTCGGGCGATCTCGCGCCGCTGGCGCACCTCGCGTTGGTGCTCACCGGCGAGGGCAGCGCCGAGGTCGAGGGTCGCGTGATGCCGGGCGCCGAAGCGCTCGCGCTGAAGAAGATCGAAGCCGTGCAGCTCGAAGCCAAAGAAGGTCTCGCGTTGATCAACGGCACACAGCTGATGCTCGCGATCGGCGCACTCGCACTGGTCGATGCCGAACGACTGGCGCGGCACGCGGATCTCGCGGGCGCGATGTCGCTCGAGGCGCAGAAGGGTTCGTGGCATCCGTTCGAAGAGCGGATCGTCGCGGTGCGCCCGCATCCGGGTGCGCTCACCAGCGCGAAGAATCTTCGTGCGCTGCTCGCCGAGAGTCAGATCGCGGAGAGCCACGTCAATTGCGGCAAGGTGCAGGACGCGTATTCGTTCCGCTGCATGCCGCAGGTGCACGGCGCATCGCGCGATGCGTTTGCGTGGGTGCGCGAAGTGCTCGCGCGCGAGATGAATGCGGCCACCGACAACCCACTCGTGTTCGCGAACGACGCCGGCGGCGCGGACATCGTATCGGGCGGGAATTTCCACGGACAACCGCTCGCACTCGCGCTCGATCTGCTCGCGATGGCCGCGGCCGAACTCGCCAACATCTCCGAGCGTCGCGTGGAGCAATTGGTGAATCCCGCGCTCTCGTCGGGCCTCCCGCCCTTTCTCGCGCCGCGCACCGGACTCGATTCGGGTTTCATGATCGCGCAGGTCACCGCGGCGGCGCTGGTGAGTGAGAACAAAGTGCTGTGCCATCCCGCCAGCGTCGATTCGATTCCGTCGTCGGCCGGCAAGGAAGACCACGTGTCGATGGGTTCGATCTCGGCGCGCAAGGCGGCGCGGGTTGTGGAGCATGTTCGTCAGGGGCTCGCGATCGAGATCCTCGTGGCCGCGCAAGGGCTCGATCTGCGTCTCCCACTCGCGCCCGGACGCGGAGTACTCGCCGCGCATCGCGCGGTGCGTGAACGTGTCCCGACGCTCGAGCGCGATCGTCCGCTGCACGAAGACATGGCGGCGGTCGCGGCGATGATCACCGACGACACGCTGCTGACACGCGTCGCCGGTGAAACGGGTTCGCTCGCGTGAACGTCTCGCCGACGGCGATCGCAATGCTCGCCGTCGTCGCGCTGGTGGCGGGGACGATCGACGCGATCGCCGGCGGTGGCGGATTGATCACCCTCCCCGCGCTTCTCGCCGCCGGCCTTCCACCGCATCTCGCGCTCGGCACCAACAAGGGCCAGTCGGTGTGGGGCTCCGGCGCCGCGACGATTCGTTTCTGGCGCGCCGCTTCGCTCGATCGCAAACGCGCGCGCGTCACGTTTCCCCTCGGATTCGTGGGCGCACTGATCGGCGCGCAACTGGTGCTGCTCGTTCCGAAAGAAACGCTGCGCCCGGTCGTGCTCGCGCTGCTCGTCGCGGTGGCGGTGTTTCTCACGGTGCGAAAGAACCCGGCCGCTGGCGCCATTGCGCCCGTCGATGCGCGGCAGCGCGTTCTGCGTGCGGCGCTGCTCGCGTTCTTCATCGGCGGTTACGACGGCTTCTTCGGTCCGGGCACCGGCACGTTTCTCATCATGGGTTTCGTGCTGCTTCTCGGAGAGAACATGACCCGCGCATCGGGCGACGCGAAGGTGGTGAACTTCGCATCGAACCTCGCATCGCTCGCGCTCTTCGCGAGCCACGGCGTGGTGCTCTGGCGTATCGCGCTGCCAATGGCGGTGGGGCAGTTCGCGGGCGGCTGGCTCGGCGCTCACCTGGCGGTAAAGCACGGCGATCGCGTGGTCCGTCGCGTGGTGCTCGGCGTCGTCGCGGGGCTGGTGCTCAAGCTTGCGTGGGATCTCGTTCCGCACTGAGGCCTCGCGCTCGCCGAAAACTTCGCCGCATTCGCGCGACCTGATACGCACGACGGCGATGCACATCGCGTCGCGACTCCGTCAGACCACGCTCGGCGACCTGCTCGCGAGTCTTCATCGCGCGGGTGCGAGCGGCGTGCTCGAACTGATCGAACCGCACACGCGCCACGCCATCCATCTTCGACGCGGCTTCGTTCAAGCGGTCGAGAGCAACGCGGCGGCCATGCGACTCGGCGACGTGGCGACGCGTGTACAGGGCGTGTCGCGACCGATCGTCGAACGCGCGCGGATGTTCGCGCAGCAGCGCGGACTGCGCATCGGGCAGGCACTGGTTGCGACGAATGCGATCCGCCCGTCGGATCTCGACGCGCTGCTGGCGGCGCAACAGCGCGAGCGTCTCGATCGATTGTTCGTGCTCGCCGACGCCGAGTTGCGCTTCCACGTCGCACGTCCACTGCCGGCCGGCGCGAGCGAGCAGAATCCGCTTCCCGCGCGCGACGTGTTCTATGGGCGTCCACGCAAAGCCGGTCGCACGGGCCATGCGAAGGGCGCGGATACTCGATCGGCGCCACGCGCGCCGCCGCAATCGATGGCCGCTGCGACCAGCCCCGCGCACACGGTGCTCGGCGTGACGGCCGACGCACAGCCCACCGCGATTCGCCACGCGTTCAAGCGACTCGTGTTCGAACTCCACCCCGATCGCGCGCCCGGTGCATCGAACACCGAGCGGGCCGAACGGAGTCGTCGATTGATGGCGGTGGTGGATGCGTATCGCTCGATCGAGCGAACCTGGCGGGCGTGTTCTTGACGCTTCGGTGATCGCGCGCGATCAGCCCGGCGGCGGCGAGCAGATGTTGCTGATGCACACGAGGCCTTCGCAGCAGCCACCGCCTCCGCACGGTTGATACGCCGTGTGGCACATGCTCATGGGCGGCGGCTGACACGTTCCGTGACCGGTGCCGTCGTCGCGGCAGATGCCCGAGCAGCACTCGCTGCTCACCGCACAGCCTTCGCTGTCGCGTCGGCACGGGCGCGGCGCCCAGAACGCCGAGATGTTCGCCGAGTGCGTGTCCTGACCCGGGAGCCAGTACGCGACCTCGCTCGGATCGGTGCTTCCGTCGGGCATGTGGCGCACCGCGGTGACCCAGATCTGTTGACGATGAGCGCCGCGCGTACCAGCCGATGCGTTGCCGTAATCACGACGCGACAAGAAGCTGAGCCAGAAGTATCCGCCCGAATCGAACGGGGAGAAGTTCGGGAAGAAATTGTCGGCCGACGATGCGCCGCCAGTCGCGCGATCGAGTCGCACTGCCGCGGAGCCGGGTGTCGAGCCGATGAGATAGATCGCACCGCGGCCGGTGTCACTGCGACTCACATCGCCGTGCGAGAACGCGAGCCAGTGCGAGTCAGGCGTCCACGAAGGATAGCTGTCGGCCGCGCCGGTCTCGGGCTGCGCTGCGAGCGACGCGCCGTCGTGCAGCATCGTCGGTGACCCGTAGGCATCGGGGCCGGTGACCGGGAGAGTCGAGATCTGTCCGGCCGAGAACTCCCCGCCCCACGTGCCCGCGGGCACCGCTACGAACGCGATCGTGCGTCCGTCGGGCGACCACGAAGGCTGTGTGCCGAGTCCGATGTTCGGCGTGACGACCGTGCCGTTCATCGGATCGAGGACCTGAAGGCGCGGCGTCGGCGCCGTGGTGTAGTTGTCGGTGACGAGCCGCGTGCTGTCGGGGCTGAACGACGCGTACGACCATCGCGCCGCCTCGTTGATCGGATAGAGCGAAGGCGCCGGCGCCGCCGATAGATCGGTGGTGAGATCGAAGATCACGCCGCGGTTGTTGCCGCCGCCGCCGAGACGGCCGGCGAAGTATCGACCGTCGCGCGAGACCGCGTGGCATCCCATGCAGTTGCTCGCATCGTCGGGCGACGTGGGCGGCGTGGGAATCGGCGTCGTGCGCGTCGCCGTGCCGTCGTCGATGCGGCGTGCTTGTCCCGCAGCGATGTCCCAGTAGTAGATCGTTCCCGCGACCGCGCCGTTCGCGAATCGCATATTCACCGGCGGCGAAGTGATCACCTGGCTCGTCGCGGCCTCGTAGCGATCGACCGTGATGCTCATCGAGTCGCCGACGTCGGTCTGCGCGAGCTGGCGCCACACGGTCTGTTCGACGAGATAGTCGTTGGTGAACCCGCTCTCGGCGTGGAGATAGGCGATGACGTTCGCGTGCGGCTTGCGCATCGTGATGCGGAAGTCGTCGCCGGCCGCACCGTTGTTCCACTGAATGTCAGCCGGATACACGTTCTGCGGCATCACGCTCTGATCGAGCGGGTACGCCACGTCGGCCTGTCGAGCGGGATCGGTCATCGCAGCGCCAGCGAAGTGCGACATCACGTCGGGCGGCGCACCGTTCACGAGCACCGTCGCGTGGATCAACACGGTCAGCGATGTCGATGCCATCACCATGCCCGATTGCGTGGCGACCGCGGCCTGCACGCGAATCTCGCCGCCGGCCGATCCACTCGCGGTGAACACGCCCGTGGTCTCGTTGATCGCGCCCACGAGATTGGGATCGACCGCGCCGCTTCCCGCCGGCACCAGCGACCAGAGCGCCGCGAGCCCCGTCGCCATCGTGCCGTCGCGACGTTGCCCGGTCACCATGAACGCCTGCGTCGGGTGCGGCGCCGAGGCCGGATCGACGGTGATGATCGGATCGGTGGGCGCGAGCGTGATGCTCACCACTTCGAGTTGCGACGGATCGATGATGTCGATCGCTTGCACGTCGCGACCGTTCGACGACGTATCGCCGGTGGCATCGCGCGAGGTCATCGAATCGCCCGAGCCGGGTTCTGCGCTGCATGCTGCGAGGACGAGCGCACCGAGCCAGAGAACGCTACGTGAAGGACTCATGGCGCCGATTCTATCGTCGAAAGCAGACGCGCGTGTGAACCGATCTTCTGCGCATCGCGGTCGCGGTGACGCATGTGCACGTACGTAGTCCCCTCTGCGCCGGACGTGAATGCCCCCCGGGCGCTCGGCTTCGCAGCGCAACGTGTTGTGTCGAATACGCGGCACTGGGACCATTCGCGCGACCGTGCGTATGCGACCGCGACCCAATTCCTCAGTGCGATCCAGTTCGCACCGCACATTCGTCCCTGCGTTGTTCGCAGCATCGTGCGGACTTGCCGCGTGCACCTACCCGCGCACGCAGGTGCTCGTCCGACTCGACAGTGACGCGCCCGCGGGAACGTTCGTGGTCGTGTCGGCGACAGTCGCGAGTCTCGGCGGACCGACCGGTCACTCGGATGCCGGCGTGCATTCGTTCACACGCGGCGAAGCCGGGACGCTTTCCCTCCCCGCAAGCTTCGGAATTCATCCCGCTGCCAACGCGCCGAACGACGCCATCGTCCGACTGATCATCGCCGCGACATTCACCCGAGGGCCTTCCGACATTGCGCCGCGATCGTACGAGCGCGCAGTGGAGTTCCGATTCGTCCCCGGCCACACCGAGGAACTTACCATTCATCTCGCGATCTCGTGCACCGCGCGCACCGACGGTTGTTCGACCGTCCCCGCGAGCGAGTGCTCGGTCGCACGCCGCTGCGAGGAACTCGGTCGCACCTGCGGTGACGACGGGCTCTGCGTGGAACCCACCGTCCTGCTCGGATCCGCGACGACTCGCGATGCATCCGCGCCTGCGTGCGACGCGTCGAATCCGAGCTGCACGTGCCGGCCGGGCGATACGCAGACCTGCTACGCGGCGGATCCCGCAACGCTCGGATTCGGGAGCTGTCGCACCGGCACGCGTACATGCGAAGTGAGCCCCGAAGGGACGGGCGGACGATGGGGATCGTGCATCGGCGCGGTCATGCCTGCCGCCGAGACATGCAACGACGCGGACGACGATTGCGACGGCGCCATCGACAACGGATTCGCATGTCACGGCGGTGCGACACAGTCTTGCGACCTCTGCGGGTTCGCGGGAACGCAGCGATGCACGCAGTGCGCATGGGATGCGTGCAGCGTCTCGAGCGCCGCCCGTTCGTTCGAAGGCAACGACCCAGCGCTCGGTCACGGCTGCGGCGGATCGGCGTGCGATACGGACTGGTGCGTGAATCCGCCCGATGGCAATTGCTACATCCAATACGGACCGTACATGCCTCTCCCTGAGGGCACGTACACAGTGAGCATGGAGGCCGGCATCTATCCGCCCGCGACGGTTTCGATGGACGTGAACGACGCCGACACCGGTGGCCAGCTCGCGCAAGCGTCGATCAGCATCACGACGTTGTATCAACCACTCACGCTCTCGTTTCGCAATCCTCCGGGCTGCCATCGGCTCGAGTTCCGATTGCGCGGCGCTCCCGGGATGTCGGATCGGATTTACGGCACGACGGTGTCTCGCACCGGGCCGTAGCGAGATGGACGCCACCACGAACCGCCGTGCGTCTTGCGTCTGTGGGGCGCTCGTCGCGACCTGCGCAAGCGATCCGATTCGCGTCTCGATGTGCCATTGCCACGCGTGTCAGCAGCGCACCGGCAGCGCGTTCGGGCTCCAGGCGCGATTCCGACGCGACGACGTGCGCATCGAGGGCGCCGTTGCGCGCTTCACGCGCGTCGCGGACAGCGGCAACGACGTCACGTTTCACTTCTGCCCCGCATGCGGAACGACGCTCTACTGGTATCCCGGTGGCGCCGCGTCGGAGTTCATCGCGATCGCCGTGGGTGCATTCGCGGATGGCGCATTTCCACCGCCGACGTTCTCCGTCTACGAGGAGCGCGCCCACTCGTGGGCGGTGCCCACCGGCGCCGACGTCGAGCACATGGACTGACGCCTCGACGCTCGCAACGCGAGCCCATTGGTTCCGCGAGGCGTGCGCGCTAGGTTCGCGCCGTGGCGATCCCCGAGGCGGTCCTCGCGAAACTCGAAACGCTCCCGACACAGCCGGGCTGCTATCTGTTCCGCGATCGCAAGAACACGGTCGTGTACGTCGGAAAGGCGAAGAGCCTTCGCTCTCGCGTGCGCTCGTACTTCCAGCCCGGCACGAGCGATTACCGTTTCTTCATCCCGCTGCTGGAGCGTGTTCTCGGCGACATCGAAACCGTCGTGACCGGCACCGAGAAGGAGGCCGTGCTCCTCGAGAACGCGCTCATCAAGGAGCACAAGCCTCGCTACAACGTGAAGCTCCGCGACGACAAGACGTACCTGTCGCTGCGACTCGACAAGAAGGTCGACTGGCCACGTCTGGAAGTGGTGCGACGGCCGAACGCGGATGGCGCGTCGTATTTCGGACCCTATCCGTCTGCCAGCTCGGCGCGACGAAGTCTTCACCTCGTCAACAAGCACTTCAAGCTGCGCACGTGCGACGACACGATGTTCAAGTCGCGCACGCGTCCGTGCCTCGAGTACCAGATCAAGCGGTGTCCGGGCCCGTGCGTGCTCGAGGTGAATCAAGACGAGTACATGCAGCAGGTCCGGCTGGTGGAATTGTTCCTCGAAGGCCGCGACGTGGAGATGTGCGACCGCCTCGAAGCGGACATGAAGCACGCAGCGAAGTCGCTCGAGTTCGAACGAGCCGCGGGGTTGCGAGATCAGCTCACCGCGCTCCGTTCGGTGCAAGAGCGGCAACGCGTAGCGGAGGTAAGCGATGTCGACCGTGACGTGATCGGTATCTACCGCGAGGGCGATGCGGTGGGCATCACGGTGCTCGTGGTGCGCTCGGGATTCGTGCGCGACACGCAGAGCACGGTGATCACGAAGATGGAGTTGCCCGACGACGAACTCGTCTCGCTCTATCTCTCGCAGCGCTACGGCATCGGCGACGAGGACACGGTCAAGGTCACGCGCATTCCCGACGAGATCGTGATTCCGGTGCTTCCCGAAGCGCACGACGGAATCGCCGACTGGCTCAGCGAACGACGCGGCCGCAAGGTGACACTCGCGATTCCGCAGCGCGGCGCGCGCGCGAAGTTGCTGGCGATGGCGCTCGACAACGCGCAGCACGCGTTTCGTGAAAAACGCGTGCGCGAAAAGGGCGCGAGCGATCACGCCGACGCATTGCAGAACCGGCTCGGACTTCCACAACCGCCGCGCATCATCGAGTGCATCGACATCTCGCATCACCAGGGCGGTGAGACTGTCGGCGCGATCGTGTGTCTCAAGGACGGCGTGCCCTACAAGCCGAACTACCGCAGCTATCACGTGCGCACCGAATCGACCGGCAACGACTTCGCCGCGATGCTCGAAGTGCTGCAACGCCGGTTTCGCCGCGGCAAGAACGAGGAGGAGGGCTGGCGGCTGCCCGATCTCTTCGTGGTCGACGGCGGACGCGGTCAGCTCGGCATCGCACTCGAAGCACTGAAAGAAGTCGGCATCACGAACATGCCGGTCTGCGCCCTCGCGAAAGAGCGCGAGAACGTGATGGGCGAGAAGCTGGTCGACCGCGTGTATCAACCGGGGCGCAAGAACCCGATCGCGATCGACAAGCATCAAGCCGCGCTGGTGTTGCTCTCGCGCGCTCGCGACGAGGCGCATCGGTTCGCGAACAAGATTCGCGAGAACCTTCATCATCGGAAACGTCTACGGAGCGAGTTGGACCAACTGCCGGGCGTGGGGACGAAGACGCGCGTGGCGCTGTTGCGCGCGTTCGGAAGTGTGGCCGGAGTGAAGAACGCGTCGCTCGACGACATGGCGAGAGTGCAGGGCGTCGGCGCGGCGAGGGCGCGAACGGTGTTCGAGCACTTTCATCCCGGCGGGGTGGTGAGTGCGGCGGTGGTGGTGGATGCGGCGAGTGACGAAGCGGGAAACGAGGCGGTGGGAAACGAGGCGACGAGTGCTGTAGGCGAGGGGGCAACGCGCGAGGGGTGATGCGGAGCGCGGGTCAACGTCTAGCTAGGTCTACGTCTACGACAACGTTCTCCGCGTTCATCAGAACGAGCGCGT
>CBIHQZ010000168.1:0-9508 GCA_966212315.1 uncultured Myxococcales bacterium | reverse complement strand
CCGGGCTGCATCCCTCCGACGTGGAGAAGCTCCTCGCGCAACTCGATCGACTGGGCGGCTCCGAACGCGACTTCCTGAAACGCGCGAGTGTCTTCGGACGCACCGCGTGGATCGAGGGCGTCTCCGCGCTCGGCGGCGAGCAAGACGGTCTTCCCGCACTCAAGAAGCAAGGCCTCGCATCGCCGAAACCGCGTTCGCGGCTCGTCGGCGCACACGAGTTCACGATTCGAAGCGGGCTGCTCCAGGAGGTCGCATACGGCCTCTGGACCGAGAAGCATCGGGTCGGCCTGCACACGCGCGCAGGCGAGTGGATGAGCGCACAGTCCGGGTCGACGCCCGACGAGATCGCGCGACATTGGGAGCTTGCCGGCGATCTGAAGAACGCTGCCGCGGCCTACGTTGCAGCCGCGGAAGTCGCCGCGCACGTGAACGACGAACAGATCGCGGTGCACGTCGCTCGCGCGCTCGCGCTCACCCAGGATGCATCCCTCCGTTTCCGCGTGCTGGTGGCGCAGGACACTGCGTTGCAACTCGGCACCGACCGCGACACGCAGCGGCGCGGCCTCGACGAACTCGCGCGTCTGGGCGAACGCCTCGGCCCGGCCGAGCGCGCGGAGATCGCGTGGCGGCATTGCTACTTCGCGCGCATCACGTCCGACCATGCGAGCGCGGCGTCCGAGGGTGCTCGCGCGATCGCACTCGCCACTTCGTGCGGCGTGCTCCGCTGGGCGGCCGCTGCGGAGAATGAACTCGCGCTCCTGTGCGCCAACGAAGCCCGTTTCGACGATGCGAAGTCACACGCGGTGCGCGCCGAAGACTACGCGCGCTCGCTCGACGACGCGCCGACTTCGGCTCGCGCGCTCTTCACCAAGGCCTACGTCCTCACCGAGGAAGGCGACGATCTGGCGGCCTGCGTGGTGCTGCATCAACGCACCGCGGACGCGTACGCATCGATCGGCAATCGCCGTCGCGAGGCGATCGCATTGAGCAACGGTGGCTTCGCGATGCTGCAACTCGGTCGCATCGCCGATGCGATGGAGCGCTTCGAATCGGCGATCGTGCTGTCACGCAAGGTCGGCAACGCCCGCTCGGCCGCGGTGGCGACGCAGAATCGCGCGACGATCCATCGCATGCTCGGCAACTTCGAGCAGGCACGAAACGATCTGGCATTCGCGGCCAGCGAAGCGCGCCGATTGCGATTCGCGCGTCTCGAAGCGGCGGTGTCGATCGAGCAGGGCTACCTCGCACTCGCGCAGCGCGCCGGCGCCGAGGATCTCGTGCGCGCTGCCGAAGACGCGGAGCGTTTCGCAACCGCGAGCCGATCGCCGCTTCTGGCGACCTCCGCCAGCGCGCTGGCCTTGCGAGCATTCGCGCACGCCGGCTTGTCGGTCGCCGCCGCATGCACGCCCGCGCGCGAACGGGTAGCGACCGGCGATCTCACCGCCGATGCGTGCGCCGAACTCGCGGTCGCCGTCTGGGACGCCGGCGGGCGAGGCACCGACGATCGCGCCGCCGCCCGTGATGCGATCCAGCGTTTCTCCGCGCGCGTCGCTCGCGTCGAAGAACGCGCCGAGTGTCGAACCGCTTTCGCTACGCGCTACCTCGCCGACGATCTCCGCTGATCGCGTGTCGAATGACCGCCTTGCGCGTCTTCCATGCTCGCGAGAGAGTCGAACATGGCTTTCGTTTTCTCGTCCGCTCGAACCGCCATCCTCGCGGCTTCACTCCTCGTTGCAGGATGCGCTCTGCAGCATCAGGCGCGTGTCGACGGGGGCGCCGATGCGCCGAACTTCGAGGGTGGTGATCGCATCGCGATCGATGGCGACGTACCGATCGCTCCCGACGCGCTCGACGTCACCGACGTCATCGACGTCGAAACCGACGCCGGTTGCGTGGCACCGCGGGCGATGTGCACCGCCGGATGCATCGACCCGCAGACGGACCTGTCCAACTGTGGCTCGTGCGAGAACGCCTGTGCGCCCCATGCCAACGCGACGGCAAACTGCGTCGCGGGCGCCTGCGGGATGAACTGCAATCCGGGCTTCGCCGACTGTGACGGCAACATTGCCAACGGCTGCGAAGCGAATCTCTCCGATCCCGCCAACTGCGGTGCCTGCGGCATCACCTGCTCGGGCGGCACGCCGGTGTGCGCGCAGGGCACGACGACCAACACGTGTTCGTCCGGATGCGGGGTCGGCCAGGAGCGCTGCACGAATTCGTGCGTCGACGTCGCGATCGACGCCAGCAACTGCGGGCGCTGTGGAAACGTCTGCGCGGCCGCGCACGGAACACCCGGTTGCGCCGGCGGCAATTGCACGGTGCTCGCGTGCGAGACGGGCTACGCAGACTGCAACGGCAACGCGGCCGACGGCTGCGAGGTGAACACGACCTCGAGCACCATGAACTGCGGCGCTTGCGGCACCGTGTGTCCGGGCGGCGCGAACGCGGCCGCGGCGTGCGTGTCGGGAAGCTGCCGGCTCAATTGCACGGGGAGCTTCCGCAACTGCGACACGACGGTCTCGAACGGATGCGAGGTCAACGCCGGCAACGACGTGTCGAACTGCGGCATGTGCGGCACCGTATGCAGCTTTCCGAACGCGGCGGCGTCGTGCTCGGGCGGAACGTGCGTGCGCGGCAATTGCAACGCCAGCTTCCGTGATTGCGACGGTGCCGCGACCAACGGTTGTGAGGCCAACATCCAGACCAGCCTCGCGAACTGCGGCGCGTGCGGAACCGTGTGTCCGTCGCGTTGCAATGCGGGCGTGTGTCAGATCCCGACGAGCTGCGCACAACTGCACATGCTGAACACGATGGCGCCGAGCGGACGCTACTCGATCGATCCCGACGGCGGGGGCGGCATGGCTGCGATCACGGTGTATTGCGACATGGACACCGCCAATGGTGGATGGACCGTGATCTTCGACAACAGCGGGATGACGGGGTTCGATTCCGACAACGTGGCGTACACCGTCAACAACGGCCGCATCCGCATGGACGCTAACGAGGCGCTGATCGCCTACCGCGACGCGAGCAATGCCACCCTCGATTCGCCCGCCAGATTCCCTCTCCCGAACGATTGGCAGATGGCGAGTCCGTTCTCGTATCAGAACTCCACCGTCTCGGTGGCGGTCACGATCGGCGGCAACTCCTCGAATGTGAATCTTCGCTACGGGTACGCGGGCTTCAACGGCGGCTGCGGAAGCAACTGGACCGGCGGCGGGCATGTCGGTCGCGTGTGCGTCGAAGGAACCGCGGCACCCTTCTTCAACGCATTCGCCGACAACACGGGTGACTTCTGTTCGAACAGCGACCAGGGCCCGACAACGACTGCGTGCAGCGCATCGCGACACTTCACCATCGCGGTGCGATAGCGCCCGCGCTGCGGCGCGGCCTTCAACCGTGCGCGCGCAACACCATCGCTGCCACGCAACCGATCAGCGGCACGATGGCCATCGCCGCGACACCGGGGCGGCGGCGTCCCTCGATGCCCACCGAGAAGAGCACCACCTGCAGCGAGAACAGCGAGAGCACGATCGCGACGCCGATCCACCACGCGAGCAGCGACACCTGCTGCACGTACGCGAGGCAGAAGCCGCACACCCACGTCAGTGCGAAACCGGGGCCGGCAATGGCGTAGGCGAATCGGCGGCGGTCCTCGAGATCGTGCGCCACGAACGCGCCGAGCGTGCCGGCAAAGAGCATCGCGACCGAGAGCACCTTGGCGATCTTGAGCAGTTCGTAGAGCGCGGCCATTCGCGGCGAGACTGACTCGCCTCGCCCGCGTGCGCCATGGCGATGTGATCGCTCGTCGCGTCGATCCGTGCCATTCGCGCCGCGAGCCACTATCGTCTCGGCCCCATCGCGAGAACCACATGCACAAGCCCCTCGAACAACTCACCCAGTGGCACCGCGAAGCGATCGCCGCCAACGAAGCCGATCCCCACGCGATGACAGTCGCCACGCATTCCGCCGGCGGATCGCTGGCAGCGCGCGTGGTGCTCCTGCGCGGAATCGACGACCGCGGCATTCGGTTCTTCACCAACTATCGCAGTCGCAAAGGTCGCGAGCTGATCGCGAACCCGTCGTGCGCGGTGGTGCTCTACTGGCCTCTGCTCGCGCGCCAGGTGCGACTCGAAGGCCGCGCCGAGCGGCTCGAGCCCGAAGCGTCGGACGCATATTTCGCGCAGCGTCCGCGCGGGCATCAGCTGGGTGCGTGGGCGTCCGAACAGAGCGAGGAGATCGCGTCGCTCGACGAGGTGGACGCCCGCTATCGCGCCCTCGAAGCCGAACACGCGGGGCGCGAGGTGCCGCGTCCTCCGCACTGGGGCGGGTTCCGGATCGTGCCGTTGCGGGTCGAGTTCTGGCAGGGGCGGGACAATCGACTGCACGAGCGGGTCGAGTTCACGCGGGCGAACGAAGGCGCGGCGTGGCGCGTGCGAAACCTTTCACCGTGACCCGGTGACCACCTGGCGCGTGCGGCCGAGCGTCCGGCGCGCCAACGGCACGCACAACAACAGGTGCGGCGGTGTGAAAGCGGCCGCGTACACCAGCAGCCACGCATCGGTCGCGCGCGCGAGCAGCGCAGCGAAGAACAAGGTCGCCACGCCACGCGCGAACAACTCACCACGCGGTGCGAGCACCGCGCGCGTTCGCCACACGGCCGTCGCGAAGAGCACTGCCATCGCGACGATCACCGCCACGCCCCACGCAGGCGCGATGAACGCTCGCAGCATCCAGCGCAGCGACAGCCACCATGTCGCCAGCAGCGCGAGATGCGTTGCGATCGGTGCGATGAGCAGTACCGCGATGCGTGCCATTCCACGCGTGCGTTCGAGCCACCAGGTCGCGGCGGCGGCGAAGAATCCCCATCCGAGGATCCCGATCGGCGGCACCGCGAAAAGCCCCGGTTCGTTCCACGACCACAGCCCGGCCCGCACCGCGATCGGCTCGATGAGCGCCGCGTCGAAGACGACCAGTGCGCCGGTGAGCGCGGCCACTCGCGCAGGCTCGATCCGCCGCGCGCCGAGCAGCGATCGCGCGATCGCCCGTGCGCTCATCACGATCGCCGGCCAGATCGCCGCGATGAGCAACGGCACCTCGCCCGCTCGGGCATGCCACGCCGGTGCGTACTGATAGAACCGGTACGCGAGGATGCATGTTTCCTCGCCGATCCAACCAGCCGCCGCGAGCAGGGCGACATCGCGCAACCAGCCTTCGTCGGCGCGATGAACGAACGCGTACAGCGCCAGGATCGCCACGCACGCGCACTCGATCGCCCACATCGACGCGAGGCATATCCGCGGTGCGGTCGCGCCACAAGCCCATCGCGATCCGCGCGCCGCTCGGGGCGGATTTCGTGCAACGTTCCCCGCCACGATGAACGACGTCCTCGCCGCGTTCCGCATCCACATCGTGTCGATCGCGGTGTGCGCCACGGTGGCCTTCGGGTTTCTCTTTCGCGACGTCTACCCGTACGGACTCGCGCTGCTCTGCGGCTTCGACTGGTGCATCGTGAACCTGCTCAATCGCGCGACCGACGTCGACGAAGACCGCCTCAATCAGATCGCCGCCACCGAGGTCGTCGCCCGCCACGCGCGCGTGATCGTGTGGGGATGCCTCGTGGCGCTGATGGCCTCGCTCGTCGCGGGATTTCTCTGGCTCCCGCGCGCGCTCGCGATCGACCGCGTGATCTTCCACGCGCTCGGGGTGGGCTACAGCTTTCGCTACGTCCCGACCCCGCGCGGGTTCAAGCGCTTCAAGGATCTGTACGTTCTCAAGAACACCATGAGCGCCACGATGTTCGTGCTGAGCGTGGTGCTCTACCCGCTGCTCGGACGCAGCGAACCGCTGGTGATGCGCCCCGCCGGGATCGTCGCGCTCGCGGCGTTCTTCTTCTTGTTCGAACACACCTTCGAGATCATCTACGACCTTCGCGATCTCGACGGCGACCGCGCCGTGGGCGTGCCGACGTATCCGGTGGTGCACGGGATCGATGTCTCCGCGCGCATCGTCTATGCGTTGTGCGCGGTCTCGATGGCGGTGCTCGTCGTCGCGCGCGCGGGGCGATTCGTGCTCACGCGCGAACTGCTGATGCTCCTCGCACCGGCCGCGCAATGGGTGTTTCTCCACCGCCGCGGACCCGCTCGCGTGACGCGCGCGGATTGCATCGGCATCACCTACGCCGGCGCCGGACTTCTGGTTTTCTTTCTCGTCGGCACCGCGCTCTGGACGCGCGCCGGACTCCCGAACGACATCTGACCGCGCATCACGCGCGTCCTGAAGCGAGCCTACGGCGCGATGACCTTCTTGCGCGCGGCCTGCACCACGTGCGGCATGGCCCCGACCCCCTTCGCGATCGCGCGCAGCGCGTCGTTCGGAACGTAGTCCAGCGCGCGAATCGCGATGTCCGGCGGGGTGCGCGGGTTCTTCGCGAGCGCGAGCGCCACCGAGCCGCGCTGCAGCCATTCTTTGCGATCACCGATCTGCTTGAGCATGTCGGGCGCGAGTTGCGGGTTCTTCGCCATCGCGATGACGTCGTCGAGCGAGAGCTGCGGGTTCTTCAAGACGAACGGATGGAGCGTGCGGTTCTTGTCGCGCAAGATCGCATTGCGCTCGTCGCGCGAGCCGTGGAGCGCCATCTGGATCTTCTCGGACAGCGACAGTTCGTCGAGCCGCAGGGTCCCGTCGGCGATCGCCATCGCGCGCGGGATGCCGGCCAGAGGGCGCGCGTGGGTCGCTGCCGCGGGGATGGTTGCACTCGCGGGAACATCCGGTGCACTCACCGCGCTCGCAGTGCTCGCGGTCGCCGCGCTCATGGCCGGTCGCACGCGCGAGTGTTCGGGCGGCCCGAGGTCGTCGCGGGCGTCGGTCTTCCACGCGGTCTGCCGGCGAATGTCGTCGACGATGGACGTCGGAACACCGATCGCGACGCCGTGCCCGACCAGCACTTGGAGCACCGTGCCGGCCGTCACGAGTTCCGCGCCGTCGGGGAGGATCAGCGAGAGGGTGACCGAATCGTCGAGCGTCACTCCCTCCTGATCGTCGACGCGCACGAGCAGCCCGCCGCGCGCGAGCTGTTGCTGCACGTCGGTGCGAACGTCGTCGTGACGGTGATAGTGCACCCGGAAGATCGCCACGGGCTCACGCTCGAGATCGCTCACGATGACCGGCTAACACGGACAGACGCACGGCGGAATGCGCGCGGCAGATTCGCGAAGTGTCGGCACGTCGTGATCACAGACGCCCACCGCCGCCTTCGACAACCTTTCGCTTCTGGTACCAGGGTCGCGTCTGCATCGCCGAGGCCCAGTAGCCGAGTCCGAGGATCGACGCACCGATCATGCACAGCACGAGCAACCCGCTGTTCACGCTAGGCGCGGTCCCGATGAGTTGATACCCGGGTGCGTGTTCCGCCACCACGAACGGCACGTCGCATTCACCGGCCGACGCGCACGACCAGACACGCTCGGAACAATCGTCTTCGACGCTGATCGTCCGCCCCTCGCCCCACGGCGCCGACGCACGCACCGCCCAGTGCGGGCTCCAGTAGCCGCGGCCGTTCTTCGGCTGCACCCACGTTTCCCAGAAGCGCGTGTGCGTCGGTGTCGCGATGACGGTGCGGCCGTCCACCACGATCGCATCGAACGACAGCATCAGCGCGACGCTCGCCATCAGCGCCGTGAGCAGTCCGGCGGCCCATCCGAAGTGAAACCGCGTGCGCGACGCCTCGGTGTCACCGGGCGGCTCGGTCGACACGACCATGCGACCGGTGCGCGGTGCACGCATGACAGGCTCGGTCATCGTCTCGCGATACGCGCCGCCACCGATCGACCGGCCGACGCCGAAGACGGTCCCGGCGATGTGCACGCGCTCGCCCACGGTGAGTTCCGCGGTGCGGGTGCGAACGCTGGTCGCAACGCGAAGTGTGCGAGAGAGCGCGTCGTGCAAGGCCACCGCGAGGTCGGGCTCGATGCGCACGCGCTGGCCGTCGTCGCGGCGAAGATAGAACGGCCGCACCGTCACCTCGCGCTCTGTCTCGGCCCACTGATGACTCCACGCGCCCTTGTTCTGCCATTCGCGCCCGCGCTGCTGGATTCGCACGCTGATCACCGGGCGATCCTGATCGGTCTCTGCTTCGACGACACCGAAGAGCACGGACGCGCCGTTCGCAAGCGCTGCGCGTGGATCGAACGCGCGTTGCGAGCGCGAGCGAAGGCGATGCATCCACGCGAAGAACAGCGCGGTCGCCACCAGTGTTGCCAGCCCGCCCTGCACGCCGACGAGCCCCACCACCCGGCTGCATCCGACCGAGGCGCGCGAGCGTGGACGAATCGCCGCGTCGGGATCCTCGGGAGTGCCATCGGTGCCGATGACCGAGCGAGAGCCTTCGCCGTAGCGCGGTGAAGGCGCCTCGATCCATTCGCCACCGCGCGAGCGATTGCACCCGGCGGCAGCGACCAGCGCGAACGCGACGAACACTGCGATGGAGGCGAGGCGGGCGAGAGCGGAGCAGGCAGGCGCGCGGGTCATCGACATCGATCCCAGCGCGTCGGCGGGATCGATGCAATCAAACAAAGAAGTCGGGGAAGAGCGGTGCGCCGGGGGTCACGGCGTACTTGTCGAAGTCGGTGACCCCCTTCGAGCGAAGAAGGTCTTCGTCGATGAAGAAGTTTCCGGTGCACTCGCGGCTCGGGCTCGTGAAGATCGCATGCGCCGAGTCGCTCATGATCTCTACGGTGCGACATCCGGCGATCGCTTCGTCGCCGCCGAGAAGGTTCTGGACGGCGGAGGTTGCGATCGCGGTGCGCGGCCACAGCGCGTTCACGGCGATGCCGTCGCCGCGGAACTCTTCCGCCATGCCGAGCACGCACATGCTCATGCCGAACTTCGCCATCGTGTAGGCAACGTGGGGCGCGAACCACTTCGCTTCCATGTTGAGCGGAGGCGCAAGATTGAGAATGTGCGGGTTCTTCGCCTTGCGCAGTTCGGGGATGCACGCTTGCGAGCAGAGAAAGGTGCCGCGCGTGTTGATCTGGTGCATCAGGTCGTAGCGCTTCATCGGCGTCTCGCAGGTGCCCGTGAGCGAGATGGCGCTCGCGTTGTTCACGAGGATGTCGATGCCCCCGAAGCGTTCGACCGTCTTGCGAACCGCGTCGTACACGGTCTCTTCGCTACGGACGTCGACCGCGAGTGCGAGGGCTTTTCCGCCGGCTTTCTCGATCTCTTCGGCCGCGGTGTAGATCGTGCCGGGGAGCTTGGGATGCGGCTCGGTGGTCTTCGCCGCGATGACCACGTTGGCGCCGTCGCGCGCCGCGCGCAGTCCGATCGCCAGTCCGATGCCGCGGCTCGCGCCGGTGATGAAGAGTGTCTTGCCCGAGAGGTTCGCCATGGTGGGGAGCGTTGATATCAGACGCGTGAGAGGTTGACGACCTCACCCGCGCTGCCGCGCGCCCCTCTCCGAGGGATTCCCGGCGGGTGAACCCGCGGGCAACGACTCCTAAGCTTCGCC
>CBIHQZ010000167.1:0-9514 GCA_966212315.1 uncultured Myxococcales bacterium | reverse complement strand
GCGGACCATTCGGCCGCGCGAGGCTCCGTTCTCGTGGAGCGCTTCTTCGCGCGACCGTTCGATCGCGCAGATCCCTGCTTCGCGCAGGACCCTCCCCATCGCGGTTCTCGATCACTCGCTCGCCCCTCCCCGACCGGCGCGCCGCGCGATGCTCGCTTCCGCGTGCGCCGGCCGAAGAGGGGACTCGTCGACCGCGTGCCGTTACTCGCTGAACAACCGCCTGCACGCGCGCCGTTCACGACCATCCTCGTACGCCCGGGCGCATCGGCCTGTGAAGTCTTGCCTCTGCTCCGACCCGAGCGCTACAGCGTCACGCGCAGGCGCACGCGTCCAACGCCTTCACGCAAACGCAGCTGACACGCGAGCCGCATTCCCGGGCGATTCCCCAGGTGCTCCAGCAAGAAGCGCTCGTCGCCTTCCGCGGGCTCGAGCATCGACTCGCCTTCCAGGATCTCCACGCGACACGTCCCGCAATTCGCGTCGCGACACGAGAACGGAACACCGGAGCGAGGGTGCTCGTCGCAGATGTCGATCACCGCCCCGCCCGTCGGAACCTCGACGACGTAGCCGGTGCGTTCGAACACAACGGTGGGCATGCGGCGGCGCAACTATAGCGCTCGGAATCGCGATGCCGAGTCCCAACTGCGACGATCGACGTTGCACGGTCTCGCACTCACCCTTATCGTCCGCCGCCCAAAATTCCCGGCCCGGATCCACCTCGCCGGTGGCAATGCGACGCGGGATCATCGACGTCGGCTTCGCCTGTCACACGCTCTGTCTCGGAGGACTCTTGAACGAGCCGATCACGCGCGGGAGCAATCCCCCCGCCGCCACGCCCGCGACTCCTGCCAACGCCGATCGCGCGCTCGGTGCGCTCGACGTGTGCGTGCAGGTTGCGGAGCGAGGCGTGTGGATTGCGCCGCCGATCGCCTCGGTCGAGGACTTCCGCAAGGTCGAGTTGAAGAAGCTCCGCGACCAGCTCGAGCGGGTGCTCATGTCGCGCAACCCCGAGGGCGGACTCGACGCCATGCTCGAGTGCGGCGTGCTCGACGCGCTGCTCCCCGAGATCAAAGCGATGGTCGGCTTCGGCGACGGAGAGTTCCGACACAAGGACGTGTGGAAACACACCAAGCAGGTGATTCGTCAGGCAGTGCCTCGCACCGAAGTGCGCTGGGCCGCTCTCCTGCACGACATCGGCAAGGTGAAGACGCGACGCATCGCGCCCGATGGCGAGGTGCACTTCTTCGGTCACGCCGAGGTCGGCGCGAGCATGTTCGACCGGATGCAGCGACGCATGCCGCTCTTCACGGGCGAAGATGCACTCTCGGGATCGATCCGATTTCTTATCCTTCATCACCTGCGCGCGAGTCAGTACGAGAAGAGCTGGACCGACAGCGCGGTGCGCCGCTTCGCGAAGGAAATGGGACCGGGTCTGTGCGACCTGCTCGATCTGTCGCGCGCGGACATCACCACCAAGAGCGCTGAGCGGAAGCGTCGTGGACTCGAATCGATCTCCGAACTCGCAGCGCGCGTGCGCTCGATCCAGGAGATGGACGCGAAGGTCCCCGCGCTTCCCAAGGGGCTCGGCACCGCGATCAGCGCGCAATTCGGCATCGCGCCCTCGCCAGTGCTCGGCGACCTGATGAAAGTGCTGAAAACGATGGTGGAAGACGGCGATCTCGAGGCGCAGCGCGAGAACGAGTACTACCTGGCGGCGATGGTCGAACGCAGTCTCTTGCCGCCGAAGTAGTGAACGGTTCGCGACCGCGGACGACAGTGAGTCGCTCGCGGTCGCCGACCGGAATTCAGACGGTCTTTTCTGCTGCGGCGAGCGCCGACGGATCTGCACCGCCGAGCCAGCGGTAGATCGTCTTGCGATCGATGCCGAGGATCTGCGCCGCGCGCAGCTTGTTGCCACCGGTGCGCTCGAGCACGCGCAGCATGTACGCGCGTTCGAGGTCCGAGAGCGTCATCTCGCGCGCCGCTGCCATCGCGAGGAAGTCGGTGTCCGGGCGCGTGCGAATGAGATCCGGGAGGTCTTCTGGACGAACGACGTTGTGTTCGCAGAGCGTCACGGCGCGCTCGATCGCGTTCTCGAGTTCGCGCACGTTGCCCGGCCACGCGTACGACGCGAGTTGCTTGAGCGACGCTTCGCTGAAGCCGACGATGTTCTTCCGCATCCGCTCCGCGTACTTCGACAAGAACGCCTGCGCGAGCGGCGCGATGTCTTCGGGACGATCGCGCAGTGGCGGCAAGCGCACCTCGACGACGTGCAAACGATAGAAGAGATCCTCACGGAAAGTCTTCGCCTGCACATCCGCCGAGAGATCGTGTTGCGTCGACGCGAGCACGCGCACGTCCACCGGGATCGCCTTCTGGCTCCCGCCCGGACGCACTTCGCGGTCTTCGAGCACTCGCAAAAGCTTGGTCTGCAGCGCGGCCGGCAACTCGCCCACTTCGTCGAGCAGCACCGTTCCACCCTCGGCTTCTCGAAACACACCGAGCCGCTCTGGCCGACTGTCGGGCGACGCAGTGCGATCGTGACCGAACAGCTCCGCCTCGAGCAGCGGCTGCGGAATCGACGCGCAGTTGATGCTGATGAACGGGCGGGTCTTGGCGGGTGACACGCTGTGAATCGCGCGCGCGATCGTCTCTTTGCCGGTGCCGCTCGCGCCCGTGATGAGTACGGTCGTCGGCGTCGAAGCCACGCGGCGAACGAGCGCGAAGATCTCTTGCATCGACTGCGACTTGGCGACCATCCCTTCGAGCCCGTGGGTCTTGTCGACCTCCTCGCGAAGGCGAACCAGTTCCACCCGCGTCTGCCGCTCGCGCGTGACTTTTTCGACGGCGAGGCGCAGCGCGTCGGGGGTGAACGGCTTGGTGAGGTAATCGAACGCTCCGAGCTTGATCGCGCGAATCGCAGTGTCGATCGAGCCGAACGCGGTGATCGCGACGACGGCGATGCGCGGGTCGAACTTCTTCAGCCACGCGATCAGATCGAGCCCCGACACGTCGCCCATCCGAATGTCGGTGATGACCACGTCGATCGGTTCGTTCTCGATCGTGCGCGTCGCCTCCGCACCCGAGGTCACGCCCCGCGCGCGATACCCGTGCGCGTTCAATTGATCACACACGAAGCGCATCACTTCGGCGTCGTCGTCCACTACCAGCACGCGTTGCGAATTCGCCATATCTCGAACTCCTCTTCAGTCTTCGTCGGAGAGTGGAAGCGTCACGCGGAACAGCGCGCCGCCGCCTTCGTTGTCCATCACTTGAATCGTTCCGCGATGCTCGCGCACGATGCCACGCACCACGGCGAGCCCCAGTCCCGTCCCGCCGCGCCCTTCCTTCGTCGTCGCGAAGGGCTCGAAGATAGTTTCCCGCATCGCGGCCGGAACCCCGGGTCCGTCGTCACGCACGTCGATCGCCACCGACTCGCGTTCACTGCCGAGGCTGTCGCGATCTCGAATCGCGCGCAGCTCGATCGTCACCCGTCCACCATCGGTCTGTGCCTGGATGGCGTTCAACGCGAGGTTGAAGATCACCTGCTGGATCGCGTCGGGATCGCCGTGAATCGGCGGGATGTCTTTCTCGGGGGTGATCATGGCGAGGTCGATCTTCTGCGAGCGTGCTTGCGGTCCGAGCAGGTCCGTCACGGCCCGCGCCGTGTCCACGAGGGACACCTCGACGAGGCGGGGCGCCCTGCGGCGCGCGACAGAAAGCAACTGCTGCACCACCTTGGTGATCCGGTCGGCCTGCGTCGCGATCACGAGGAGGTTCTCTTTGAGTTCCTTCGGGTTTTCCAGCTCGGAAGCGTAGCGCGCGCGCCCACCGATCACGTGGAGCGGTGACCCGATTTCGTGGGCAAGAGACGCGGCAATCTGTCCCACTGCGGCAAGACGTTGCGCATGCTGCATCCGGCGCTCGAGCCCGACGCTCTTCTCGAGTTCTACCCTCGCTTCCAGTTCGCGCCGCTGCGCTTCGCGCGCGCTCTCGAGGTCTTTCATGAGCTGATCGATCGCCTGCGCGATGCGACCCATCTCGTCGGTCGATCCGAGCGCGATCGGGATCGTCAGGTTTCCTTCACCAATGCGGTGAACGCCGTCGATCAGCTTCGCGACCGGCCGCGTGATGGTCTGTCGCGCGACGAGGAGCACGACCATGAGGGCGACGACCACGAGAATGGTGCCGGTTCCCACGAGGCGGAGACTCGACTCGCGAAGCAGTGCTTCTTCGGACGTGAGATCGCGCACGACCACTGCGGCGCCGAGCACATCGTGAGCACCGCGTCGCAACGGGAACGCATACGCCGCCGTGCGCGTGCCGTTCAGAACGGACGGACGCGCGATCGCACGCCCTTCGTGCGCGGCCTGGACTGCGAGGGCGCGAAGCTCGTTGCGATAGCCAGCGACGTCGCGCGAAGTGATGACGTCGCCGGTGTTGATGTCGAACACCGCGAGTCCGTAGATCCGCTCGGCGCTCGACACTTCGTCGGGCAGATGCGCCAGCTCGTGCAGATCGCGATGCACGAGCACCTCGTTGAGCACGACGTCCAGAGTCGTTCCCACCTCGGCGGCATCCTGCACGGCGTCGCCCATCAGCTCCGCCGTGCGCACACGCGCGTTGTAGAAGCCGAACACCGTGAGACACGCGCCGACGGCCAATACCACCAGCAGCGCAATGCGTTGACCGATGCTCACGGGCGAGACGCTAGCGCCGAAGTGGCACGATCGCAGCAGCGGATTCGGCCCTTCTCGCGATCGCGCGCTCCGTGCAGAATCGCGCGGTGAGCAACGATATTCCGCCGGCAGACCGCGGTCGGCAGCAATCCAGTGCGGGCGGCGGCGGGTCGAGGGGCGCGAGCAATCGCGCGGCGCTTCGCACGTGGCTCATGCCGTTCTTCATCCTCGCGGCGGTCTCCGTGCTGCTGTTGGTCGGCGGCTCGCAACTCGATGGCGGACGCAACGTGATCAACGCGCTCCGGCATCCGAATCCCGAGTCGGGCGCGAGCACGCTGGGAGGCGTCGGTCAGGTCGTCACGCAGGTTCTCGGCGTCGCCATCTCGGTCGTCGCGATCATCGTCGAACTCGCGGCGAACCGTTACACGCACCGGATCACCGAGCTGTTCTTCCGCGCGCCGGTGAACTTCGTGGTGATGGGTCTCTTCGTCGTGTCGGGCCTGGTGCCGATCTGGGTCGCGTTCACGTACACGAGTGAGCATGCGCCCGCGTTCGCGACTGGTCTCTCGATGGTCTTGATGAGCCTCTCGCTCCTCTTGCTGCTGCCGTACTTCTCGTACGTCGCCGCCTTCGTGAATCCGAACGGGATCATCCATCGCATCCGCAGCGAGACGTTGCGAGCGATCGCGAAGGGCCCGCGCGGCGAGCGTTCGGTGGATCTCGCGCGCGTGCAGCACGCCGCGGAAGACGGTGCGGAACAGCTGGCCGACGTGGCGCTCAACGCGATGGCCAATCACGACAAGGGCATCTCGATGACCGCGGTGAACGCGGTCGGTGATCTCCTCGGTGAGTACCTGCACATCAAGGCCGCGTTGAAGCCTGCGTGGTTCTCGCTCGGCGCCGAGGTGCGCGAGAACCCGGACTTCATCTCGCTCGCTGACGAAGCGCTCGGCGAGATCGCGAAGGACCGCACCTGGTTCGAGTTCAAACTGCTGCGGCAGTACGAAATGATCTACCGCGCGGCGCTCAACGAGAATCGCGAGCTGAACTACCTGATCGCCACGAACATTCGTGAACTCGCCGAGCAGGCGATGGATCGCAACGACAAGCCGGTCGTCGATCTCGCGATCAAGTTCTTCAACACGTTCTTGCGCGCGACCGTGAACGCGCGCGACGTGCGCACTGCGTACAACGTACTCAACCAGTACCGACTGCTGGCGGAGTCGTCGCTGCGCCGCAAGCAGGGGCGCGTCGCGGCGGCCGTCGCGAAGTACTTCAAGTACTACGGTCAGATCGCGTTCCACATGGATCTCGGCTTCATCCTCGAGACCGCGGCCTACGACCTCTGCGCGCTCAACGAACTCGCCTTCGACATCGATGCCCCCGAGCGATCGGAGCTGCTGAAGATCTTTCTGCAGGTCGACAAGGAGGGCGAGGGCGCCAAGAAAGAAGCGGCGCTGCGCGGCGTGCGCAAAGCGCAGGTCAAGCTCGCGACCTACTACCTGCAGCGCGGTGACGTGAACGCGGCGCGCGAGGTCTATCGCGACATGCAGAACGAGAACCCGCCGCGCATGGCCTCGATTCGCGACGAACTGCTCGCGGTCGAGAGTCCCTACTTCTGGGAAGTCACCGACCGCGGGATGAACTTCGACTGGATGGCGCCCGACCGCAAAGAACGTCTCGTCGAGTTCTTCGAGTGGTTCGGCGATCAGCTCCCAGGCGTGCGTGTGAGCAACATTCCTGCGGCTCCGAAGCCCACTCCGACCTCCATCTCGGGCGTCACGACGTCGAGCCTGCCGGCGGTCTCCGTGGACGAAGCATCGGCGGTGGTGGGTTCTGCGCCGCGCACATCCGGCGCCGGTGCAATCGGTCAGCCGGCCGATCCGACACCGCGCACGGGCAGCAATTCGGGCTGATCACCCGCTCAGCCGAGCACTGCCCGGATCGCCTCGAGAAATCGATCGTTCTCTTCGCGCGTACCGATCGTCACCCGCAAACGCGTCGCCATCCGCCCGCCCTGCGCGTGCATCGAACGCACGACGACGCCGCGATCGAGCAACGCGCGATGCACCTCGCCCGCATCGCGCCCCACGTCGAGCCATAGGAAGTTCGCGGCCGACGGCGTGAACGAACACCCGCGCACCGACGCAAGCGCTGACTCGACGCGCGCGCGCTCGGCGATGATCCGATCGACTGCGGCATCGATCTCGCCGCGAAACTCCGTGAACGCCAGCTCTGCTGCGCGCTGCGAGAAGGTGTTCAGGTTGTACGGCTGCCGCGCCTTGTCGATCTCGATCGCGAGTTCGCGGGGGAGGATCGCCCACCCCACGCGCGCGGCTGCGAAACCGATCTTCGAGAGCGTCTGCATCTGCGCGACGTGCGGATGGAATGCCCGCAACGCGGCGTAACTGTGTTTCGCGAATGCTCCGTACGCTTCGTCCATCACGACGAGTGATTGCGTCTTCTCCGCGGCGTTCACGACGCGCGCGATCGCGGCGTCCGAGAAGCGATTGCCGGTGGGATTGTTCGGTGACGGGATGAAGATCGCATTCGGTCTGGCGGTCGCGATGGTTGCCTCGAATGCCTCGGCATCGAGATCCCACGTATCGTCGAGAGGCACCGCGACCGGTTCCGCGCCCTGCACGAGTGACGTCACGCGGAACATCACGAACGACGGCGCCGGAAACGCGAACACCGGCTTGGCCGCGCCGGCACGTGGCGACGACAAAGCGGTCACCAGGAGCGCGATCACTTCGTCCGAGCCGCAGCCGATGAGCACCTGGTCGGGATGGGCGCCGTTCGCATCGGCGATCAGCTCACGAAGGCGTTTCGCACGCACGTCGGGGTAGCGATGCGTGTCGACAGCGCTCAGCGCTTCGCCGAGCGCCTTTCGCGCGGGGGCCGAGAGCGCGTACGGACTCTCGTTGGCATCGAGTCGGATGGCCCCCCCGGGCGCATCGTGTGGCTTGTACGCGGACAGAGAAGCGAGCTCGGGGCGGAGCATCGAGTCGAACCAGCGCATGGTGTTGATCGTCGATATACCCCGCACGCTGTCGCGACGGAACGCGCGAACGCGGCTACTGCGGGCGCATCGACGCGGCTACAGTCCCGTCGAGGTCACCCAGTGCGAGTACTCAGCGGCGACATCGGCGGCACGAAGACCAGGATCGCACTCGTCGAGATCCAAGCGAGCGGCGTTCGCTTGTCGGCGCAGCAGCGATACGACAGTGCCGCGTTCGACGGGCTCGAGGCCATCGTCGCGGCGTTCGTGCGGGAACACAGTGCGACCTTCGAGCGCGCGGGTTTCGGCGTCGCGGGCCCGGTCATCGATGACGTGGCAGAGATCACGAATCTACCGTGGCGCATCGACCGCCGCGCCCTCGCGAAGCAGCTCGGCGTCGAGACGCGACTCATCAACGATCTCGGCGCGGCCGCGCTCGGCGTCACGCGGCTGGAGCCGAAGGACCTCGCGGCGATCAACGACGTCCCTGCGACGCACGGGGCGCCCATCGCCGTGCTCGGCGCCGGCACCGGGCTCGGCGAAGCGTTCATGGTGTGGAACGGCACCCGCTACGAAGTCGTCGCGTCCGAGGGCGGCCACGCGGATTTCGCACCGCGCAACGAGCAGCAGTGCGGGTTGCTTCGCGCGCTGATCCACAAGTACGGGCACGTGTCGTACGAGCGAGTGGTGTCCGGAATGGGCGTCGCGGAGATGTACGAATACCTCCGTGCCTCGCACTTCGCGCCGGAGTCACCGGACGTGCGTGCTGCACTCGATGCCGGCAAAGATCTCGGCGCCGTGATCGGTGAGCACGCGCTCGCCGGCACCGATGCGTTGTCGTCCGCGGTGATCGACCTTCTCGTCGACGCGTACGGTGCGGAAGCCGGCAACATGGCGCTCAAGGTCGTCGCGCGAGGCGGGGTGTACCTCGTGGGCGGAATCGCGCCGAAGCTGCTTCCGAAGCTCCGCGACGGCCGGTTTTTCGCGGCGTTCGTCGACAAGGGGCGCTTTCGCGGTTTGCTCGAATCGATTCCCGTTCATGTCGTGATGCATCCCGACGTGGCGCTCATCGGCGCTGCGGTCGCGGCCACTCGCTGAAGCGCGCGAGGGTCAGAGCCCGAGGAGCGAGCGCAGCTTGCGTGAAGCCTGCCGCGAGACGACGAGCGTTGCGCCTGCATCCATGCTCAGTTGCACGCGCCCGCCCGCTGCATCGTCGATGGCCGTGACGTGATCCAGGTTCACGAGCAGCGCGCGATGTGCGCGGAAGAAGCGCGCCCCGTCGAGTCGCGCCTCGAGGGCGGCGAGGGTGTAGTCCGTCGTGAAGGTCTTCCTCGCGGTGTGCACGACGACCAGTTCGTGATCGACCACGCAGTGCGAGATCTCGTTCACCGGGATCAACAGAACGCGGCCTCCGACGGTAACCGGTAGCTTGTCGGCGAGCGGTCGATCGGCGCGAATGCGATTGATGAACGGCTGCAGCACTTCGTCCGCGCGCTCACGCATCCCGAGTGACTCCGCGCGCCCCACTGCGCGAACGAGGCGCGCACTGTCGAACGGCTTGAGGAGGTAGTCGATCGCTCCCGCGTCGAAGGCGTCGATGGCATAGCGGTCGTGCGCGGTCGTGAAGATCACGTACGGCTTCGGGTGGGGCATCTGCGCGACGAGACCGAGTCCGTCGAGCCCGGGCATCTGCACATCGATGAATGCGAGATCCGGCGAGTGTTCGCCCATCAGCGCGAGTGCCGATTCGCCATCCGGTGCTTCGCCGACGAGTTCGACGCGGCTGGCAAGGGACTCTTGCAGCATGCGAGCGAGCCGCTGACGCGCCGGTGCC
>CBIHQZ010000166.1:0-9525 GCA_966212315.1 uncultured Myxococcales bacterium | reverse complement strand
GCACGGAGTGGCCGCGGATGTCGAAGTGATCGCGGCGGCGAAGATCAACGAGGCGTTCGAGCGAATGCTGAAGAGCGATGTGCGGTACCGGTTCGTGATCGATACGAGCACGCTGGCGGGGTGACCTCACCCCAGCTGCCGCTCGCCCCTCTCCCTCCGACGCCACTGCGTCGACCAGTGACGCAGGCGTCGTCGAGAGAGGGGCTGGAACGATGATGGCGTGAGGGAGAGCCGGCAGCGAGGGCGTACGAGCGCAGCGGCGTTGATCGCACATCGCCCCCGCATCGATTCCGGGTCACGCTTCTCTCGCGCGCGTCGTAGACGCCTCGGCCTGCCGCACACGACGAGCGCAGTTCACCACTGACGCATCATCCTTCGAGCCCCTCTCTCGACATCGCGCCGCGCAACGCCGTGAAGAAGTCGCGATGGAGGGAGAGGGGCGGGCGGCAGCCGGGGTGAGGTCATCGCTCCGCGCTTCACCGCTCGCTATCGAGCGCCTTCATCTGCGCTTCCGCGTAGCGCGACCCTGCGATCGCATCCGCCGGCACGGCGCGTTCGATGCGCGCGAGATCGTCCGACGTGAACTTCACCGTGAGCGCGCCGAGTGACTCTTCCAACTGCGCACGCGTCCGCGCACCCACCACCGGGACGATGCGTTCACCCTTCGCCAGCACCCACGCGATCGCGAGCTGCGTCGGCGTGATGTTCTTCTCTTTGGCGATTGCCGCGAGTGCATCCACCAGCTTCTGATTGCTCTCCGCATTCGCGCCGGTGAAGCGCGGGAGGTGCGCGCGGAAGTCGCCCTTGCCCGTCACCTTCGAGCCTGCCAGCAGGCCGCGCGAGAGCACGCCGTAAGCGGTCACGCCGATGCCGAGTTCGTCGAGCACCGGGAAGATCTTCGCCTCGGGGCTGCGGCTCACGATCGCGTACTCGATCTGCAAGTCGGTGATCGGATGCACGGCGTGCGCGCGACGAATGGTTTCCGCGCCCACTTCCGAGAGGCCGATCGCTCGCACATACCCGGCTTTCACCATGTCCGCGATCGCACCGATGGTGTCTTCGATCGGCACGCTCGGATCGAGGCGGGCAGGGCGGTAGATGTCGATGTGATCGACGCCGAGGCGCGTGAGCGTATAGGCGAGGAAGTTCTTCACAGCCGCCGGTCGCGCGTCGAACCCCGACCACGATCCGTCGGGGCCGCGCAGGCCTCCGAACTTCACCGAGAGAAGCGCGCGGTCGCGACGGTCTTTCAGCGCGCGGCCGATGAGCATCTCGTTGTGCCCCATGCCGTAGAAGTCGCCGGTGTCGATCAGGTTGATGCCGTGATCGAGCGCGGCGTGGATCGTCGCGATGCTCTCGTCATCGCGGCTCGCCCCGTACATCCCCGACATCCCCATGCACCCGAGCGCGAGGGGGAACACGGCCGGGCCGCGGCTGCTGAGCTGAATCGTTCGAGTCGTCGTTGTTGTCATCGTCGTCACTCCTGTCGTCTGCGGGCGAAGCGAAACCTACGGCTTCGACTCGAATGAACGTAGTGAATAGAATGCATGGCACACATGAACGAAAGTTATGGACGCGATCTCGACCTGAATCTTTTGCGCGTCTTCGCAGTGGTCGCGGATTGCGGGAGTGTTACGCAGGCTGCTGCCCGGCTCTATCTCACCCAGCCCGCCGTCAGCGCCGCGCTGCGCCGGCTCACTGTCGCGGTCGGCGCGCCGCTCTTCGTACGGCAGGGGCGCGGGCTCGCGATCACGAGTCGCGGCCGGCGCCTGCTCGCGAGCGTCGAACCGCATCTGCGCGCACTGGTCGATGCCGCGCTCTCCCCCGGTGAGTTCGAGCCGGGTACCACCACCCGCACCGTGCGCCTCGGACTCGCCGATGCCGCCGAGCAGTGGCTCCTCCCGCCGCTGGTGCGCCGCTTCCAGAAGGACGCCCCGTCGTTGCGACTGATCGTGTTGCCTGTTCAGTTCCGCACCGTCGGCGCCGCGCTCGCAAGCGGCAGTGTCGACATCGCGGTGACCGTCGCCGACGAACTCCCCGCGGCGGTGTTGCGACGATCGCTCCTTCACGGCGGCTTCGTGTGTCTCTTCGATCCACGCCACGCGCGCTTGCCGCGCAAGCTCACCGAGAAGGCCTACTTCGCGCACGAGCACATCATCGTTTCGTACAACGGCGATCTGCGCGGCGTCGTCGAAGACACGTTCCACAAGACGCGACGCGTGCGGTGCTCGATCGCGAGCTTCGCCAGCCTCGGCGCGATCCTCGAGGGGACGTCGCTCCTCGCAACCGTCCCCGCACTGGTGGCGCATCAGATCCGCATGGTGCGACCGCATCTGCGCACCACCGCGCTGCCGTTTCGCTTCGAGGGTTCGTCGACCGAGATGCTCTGGCCCGCGGCGACCGACGACGACGGCGCGTGCCGCTTCGTGCGCGACGCGATCGTGCAGGCCACGGCCGCGTCGGCGAAGAGCGGAGCGCTCGGGCGGATTACCGGCGGCGGTAGGTGAACCAGAGATTCGTGAGCCCCATGTGCAGCAGCGTCTCGGTGCCGTTGCACTCGACGCTGTACGAGAGGCGATTGGTCTCGAAGCCCGCGTCGCTTCCGCCGCACGAGACATCGCGCACGAACGAGGTCGACTCGATGTGCCACATCCCGGATTTGCGCGTGGTGGGCGGGGTGCCGTTGCCGGTGTCGAGCACGCGTACTTCGGTGAAGTGACCATCGCTCGCGACGACGAGCGTGGCGCGAATGGTGGTCATGATCGAACCGGTGGTGCGCGAGTACGAGACGATGTCGTAGATGCCGGGCGGGATGGTGCCGCCGGTGAACGTGATGGGACTCGCGACGTTCTGCACCATCGCGGCGGGCTGGCCGAAGTCGAGCGTCATGCACGCGTTCGAACCATTGAGATCGGGGGCGACGCTGGTGGTGCCGCATGCGCCCGCGTCCATTGCTGACACGTCGCTGACATCGCTCGCGGTGGGCACGTCGGTGGGGGTGGTGACGTCGTCGCTACTCGATACATCGATCGGCGCAGTGGTGTCGGTCGCGTCGACGCCAGAGTCGGTGGGATTGGTTCCGTCGGATGCGACGTCGGTGGATGCGTGAACGTCGGTGGTCGCGATGTCGGCGCCGACCATGGCGTCGGTGGGCGTGGTGCCGCCGGTGCAGGCGGCGAGCGAGGCGGTGATGAGGAGGGCGAGCGTGCGCGATGCGATCGAAGTGCGATGGGTCATGACGCGCGGATCATCGTTCATCGGAAGGGCGGGGACGGAGAGGAAATCGACGCCTTCAGCCGTGTGACCTCACCCCCGCTGCCGCGTGCCCCTCTCCCTCCGACGCCAGCCGTGACCGCGAACGCAGGCGTCGTCGAAAGAGGGGCTGGAACGATGGTGGCGCGAGGTGAGGGCTGGGAACGGGGTGTACGAGCGTCAGAAGCGTCGAGCGCGCAGTGCGCTTCCGGTGCTGTTGGCTCGATCGAATGCGTTGCGAGCGACCCGCGCGGCGCACCCTCGCCGAGCGCCTTCTTTCGCCTCGCCACGCGATGCCTCGCGGCGCAACGACGAACGCCTCGCCACGCGATGCCTCGCGGCGCAACGACGAACGCCTCGCCACGCGATGCCAGCAGCACGATCACCGTCCTCGGCCCGCCGCACGCACGACGTATGCTGATCACTCATCACTCGGCATATTTCGAGCCCCTCTCTCGACGACGCCTGCGTTCTCGGGAATCGCGGCGGCGTCGGAGGGAGAGGGGCAGGCGGCAGCCGGGGTGAGGTCCCGCCACCGAGCTCACCTCCGCACCTGCGCGACCGCATCCCCCACGCGCCCATTCTGCCGGGCTCGCACAACCGAGCGCGCACCTGCGGCTACGAACGAAGTGGAGGGCGCGATGCCGAAAGACAACGACGAGAACTTCGAGGTCCGTGAGGTCTACTTCGACGACGAAGGCTCCGGTCCCGAGTGTGCGTTCGTGTACCTCTCGTACCGCGGTCGCGCCGTGCGTGATTCGGTGGTGGGCGAGCCGCCGACCGACGACCGCAGCTGATTCGCGGGTAGTCATTTCGCGTGCGATCGCACGACGCTGTCGCACACTCGCGGCGTGACTGCCGAAGCACCCGTTCCGCGACGCACGATTCGTCGTCGCGATGTGCTGGGCTGGAAATCGGGACGCCCCGATGTGACGCGAGGTGTGCGGGCCGCGATCGTCACGGTGCTGCCGATTCTCGCGGCCGCGATCTTTCGTCAGCCGCTTCTCACCTGGACCGCGCTGGGTGGATGGCTCGCGGCAATCGGTGACCCCGGCGGGACGTATCGCGACCGCGCGACGGCGATCGGTGAACTCGCGCTCGTCGGATCGATCGCGCTCTTCGTGGGCATGCTGGTCGCTCCGCATACAGCGCTGGCGTTGGTGTTCGTCGCGACCTGGTGTTTCGCGTGCAGCCTCGCGCGCGCGTGGAGCACCGCCGCTTCGACGGTCGGAACACTCGCGTCGATCCTCGGTGTGCTCGCGATCGCGCAGCGAACATCGCTGCATGTCGCCGGACTCTCGGTCGCGTTCTTCGTGCTCGGCGTCTGCGAGTCACTCGTGCTCGCGCTGCTTCTCTGGCCGCTCCATCCACATCGGCCGTTGCGCATTCGCACCGCCGAGTGTGTGCGCACGCTGACCGCGTACGTCACGCAGGTGGAGTGGTACGCGCGCACCGAACCGGACGCGGAAGAGTCGACGTGGACCGATCTCGAACTGCGCGCGCCGCGACGTGTGCGCGAGGCCATCGAAGACGCGCGCGCCATCGGCATTCGCACGCGTGCCGAACGACCGGGGCCGTCGCCGCACGGAGACGCGCTGCGCACGACCGTCGAGGCGTGTGAAGCGCTCTTCGGCGTGTCACTGGCGATGCTCGGCGCGCTCGAACGCGATCACGTCACGGGTGATGCCGCGCGCGCACCGCGCGAAGTGATCGCTGCATTGCGTGCATATCTCGAGGCGCTGGCACCCGCGATCGAACAGGGCCGCGCCGCACCCGACCCCGCGACGGTGACGTCGGTGATTCGCGCCGCGCTTGCCGATGTCGAAGGCGATGCGCCTCGGGTGTTGCCGCATTGGATCCCGATGCTCGAGCGCGCCGAAGTGCTGGTGCGCGGGATGGCGGACACGACCGACGCGTTGCGCGAGCGACCCGGACGCGCGCCGCTTCGCGCACCCGAAGCGCTCGAACCCGAGACTCGCCCGCCCTTCGTCGTCACGCTGCGAGAAGCACTCGCACCGGGCTCGGTCGTGCGTGCGCACGCACTGCGCGTCGCGGCGGTCACCGCGGTCGCGGTCGTCGTCGCGCGGCTCCTGCCGTTTTCACGCGGCTACTGGATCACGCTGAGCACGTTGATCGTGTTGCAGCCTTCGCCCGCCACCACCTTCGAACGCACGATGCAACGCATCGCGGGGACCGTCGCTGGTGGGGTCATCGCCGCTGCGCTCGCGGCGAGTCTGCGCAGTCCGTATGCGATCGCCGCTGCGATGATTCCGCTCTCGATCGTGGGCGTGGCGATGCGGCCGTTGAGCTACGGACTGTTCACGTTGTTCATCACCCCGGTGTTCGTGCTGCTCGCCGAACGCACGCCGGGCGACTGGCATCTCGCGGGGCTGCGCGCGCTCCACACCGCGATCGGCGGGGTCATCGCCATCGCGGGGGCGACGCTGTTCTGGCCGCGCTGGGAACGCGAGACCTTCGGCGCGGCGATCGCCGATCTCGTCGACGCGAACCGCGTCTACCTGCTGCTCGTCGCGGACATCTGGCTCGGAAAGAAACCGCATGACAGCGCCGCGCTCCGCCGTGCGCGACGACGCGTCGGGCTCGCCAACAACCACGCCGAGGATTCGTTCGGTCGCATGCTCGGTGAACCGGATGCGGATCCGGGGCGGTGTGCTGCGATCGCTTCGCTTCTCACGCTGTCACGACGACTGCCGCGCGCGATCGTCACGTGGGGTGCGCAGCATCGCGACGGGATGGCGCCGATCGAATCGACCGAAGTGTTCGTCGCGACCGTCGATCGCGACCTCGCGGCGATGCGCGATGCATTGCGTGCGGATCACGCCGCGCCCGGCGCGCTCGCGGTGCATGCGACGGAACGGACGGCGTACCCGGAGGCGGGCGGCAGCGCGGCGCCGGGTGCGATGCAGCGCATCGGGGAGATCGTGGAGTTGATGCGGGCGAGTGTGGGGAGGGCGGTGGGATGAGGTGCCTCGCTTCCGGACCCTCACGCGTCGCTGGCGCGACTGCCCTCTCCCGTAGGAACGCGTAGGAACGAGGGTGTCGATAAACGCGGCGTCGCTCGATGAAAATCCCTGCCAATAAATTGGCGGGCTATCTTTGATGCCGTCGGCCTTCGCCGACTGGGTGCGGGTCTCTGTGCCGTGCGCAATCGTGGCAAAGAGCGCATTTTTCCGGCGTCGACGAAGGTCGACATCACAATGGTAGCCCGCCAATTCATTGGCAGGGTTTCCACCGCGAGATCGCGTTCAGACCGCCTTCGTGCGCGTTTGAGAGCACGAGTCGGAGTTTATCGACAGCCTCGTTCCTACGGGAGAGGGCAGTCGCGCCAGCGACGGGTGAGGATTCCGGCGCTCACTCCCCCCGCAGCCGATCGAAAAACAACTGGAGCATCTGATACGTGAGCCCCCACACGACGCGGCCTTCCACGTCGTAGCCCGGGAGGTGAAGCGTCTCGCCTTCGTACGGGTAGTCGATCGTCGTCGCACGATCGCCGCGGTAGAGCGGCTCGAGCGGTGCCCACAGCGCTTCGTGCACTTCGTAGTTCGGCGTGATCGTGACGGGGCGCTGCATCAGCCACACGAACGGCGAGATCACGAGCCCGATCGGTCGCCCGCGCGCGATCGCCGGGAGATCGTCGAGGGCGCCGAGCTGCGTCGCACTCTCGCGCAGATCGATGCCCACCTCCTCCATGGTCTCGCGCACCGCGGTGTGCTCGAGGTCGATGTCGCCCGGATCGAAGCGCCCGCCTGGAAACGCCATGTGCCCCGACCATGGATCCGCTTCGCGTTCGGCGCGGCGGATGAACAACAGTTCGATGCGACCGTCGTTGTCGCGAAGGATCGCCGACACGCCCGCGCGTTTCGCCGCATTCGTCGGATCGACGCGCTGTGCAGGACGCGCCGTGAGCCGGACGCGAATCTCGTCGAGAGAAGGCAAGGAACGCATACCCGCGAACTGTAGCGCAGCGACCGGGTACTCGCTTCCATCTCGCACCATGTCGTGCGACACGTTTTGCGTGACCGAACCCATGTCATCGAACGGCCTCGTCGTCGTCACCGGCGCCTCGGGCCATCTCGGCGCAAACGTCGTCCGCGAACTCGTCGCTCGCAACCGCCGCGTGCGGGTGTTGATCCATCGCGACAGCAAAGCCATCGCGGGTTTACCGATCGAACGCGCCGAAGGCGATGTGCTCGACGTGAACGCGATGCAGCGCGCGTTCGAAGGCGCGGACACCGTCCTTCATCTCGCCGCGGTGATCTCGATCTCGGGCGATCGCGACGGGCGCGTCGAGCGCGTGAACGTGACCGGTGCAGGCAACGCCGCCCGCGCGGCGCGACTCGCGGGGGTGAAGCGCTACGTGCACTGCAGCTCCATCCACGCGTTCGATCTGCAACGCCATCGCGGCCGCGTCGACGAGTCGGCGATGCGCACCGAACGAGCCGACAGTTTCGATTACGACCGCTCCAAGTTTCGCGGCGAACAAGCAGTGCGGCGCGAGATCGAAGCCGGGCTGAACGCAGTGATCGTCAATCCCACCGGCGTCGTCGGTCCGTTCGACTTCGGACCGTCGCGGATGGGACGCGTACTGCTCGATCTCTACGGACGCAAACTCCCCGCGCTGGTCGAAGGCGGGTTCGATTTCGTCGACGTGCGCGACGTGGCACTCGGAATCCTTGCCGCCGCAGAGAAGGGCAAGACGGGCGAGAACTACATCCTCGGCGGCCGCTACCACTCGGTTCCCGAACTCGCGCAGATCGCAGCGAACGTCACCGGTGTTCGTCCGCCGCGACTCGTCACGCCGCGATGGCTCGCGCGCGTCGGCGTTCCGTTCGCGCTCGCATACGGACGAATCACTCGCAGCGAACCGCTCTACACCTACGAGTCGCTCGACACGCTCGGCGAGACGCGTGACATCGATTCGGGCAAAGCGAAGCGCGAACTCGGGCATGCGCCGCGATCGCTCGAGAACACCATCCGCGATTCCTACCAATGGTTCGCCGACGCCGGCGTGATACCCGCGAACGCGGTGCGCGGAGCACGTTCGTGAAGTACTGGATCGCCGGGATGTTCGTGGCCGCGCTCGCGACCTGGATCTCGACGATGTTCGTGACCGCGCCGTACGGACGACATCAACGCAAGGGCTGGGGCCCGACGATTCCGAATCGCGTGGGGTGGATTCTCATGGAGAGCCCCGCGGTGTTCGCGTTCCTCGGGTTCTATTTCACCGGCACGCATCCGTGGGACACCGGCTCGCTCGCGTTGCTCGCGGTGTGGATGACGCACTACGTGCATCGCACGTTCGTGTTCCCGTTCCGCATGGCGGCCAATGGTCGTCCGTTGCCGGCGAGCATCGCGGGCGTCGCGATCGTGTTCAACACGTTCAACGCGTTCATCAACGCGCGCTGGATCGCGAGCGAGGGAACGTACGGACTCGCATGGCTCACCGACCCGCGCTTTCTCATCGGGGTCGCGATCTTTCTCACCGGCTACGTGATCAACATCTGGGCCGACAGCGTGCTCTTCCGTCTGCGCGCGCCGGGTGAGACCGGCTACAAGATTCCGCGCGGCGGGCTGTACGAGAAGATCACCTGCCCGAACTACTTCGGTGAGATCGTCGAATGGATCGGATGGTCGATCGCGGCATGGTCACCGGCGGGCGTTGCGTTCGCGCTGTACACGTTCGCGAACCTCGGACCGCGCGCGCGCTCGCATCGCACCTGGTACCGCGAGAAGTTCCCGGAGTACCCGGCGGATCGCGCGGCGATGATTCCGTGGGTGTATTGAGAAGAGTCATCGCACCGTCGGCGTAGTCGTCGACGGCGACGTGGACTTTGACGAGCACGCCCGAGGAACGAATCGCTCCGGCGTCTTCGACGGGCACGCTCGCCGCTTCTTGATGCACGCGACACGTGCACCCGAGCCAGCCGGCTCAGCGCGGGCTCACGTTCGTTCTCAACGAGAGGTTCGTTACGGCAGCGTCGGGATCGCGTACGGCGAGAGACGGTTCGTCCCCATCATCCCGTCGCCGATCTGTCCGTCGGAGTTTCCGCCCCAGCACAGGATGCGGCCGTCGCTCGAGCGTCGAACGCACGTGTGCGCCCATCCGGTCGCGAACGTCGACACCGTCGTGATGCCCATCGGCGCGATCCACCCTGCGCGCGCCGTGGTCGTACCGTCGCCGAGCTGACCGGCGCCGTTGTCGCCGCTGCACAAGAACGTGTTGTCGGTTCGTCGTGCGCACATGTGATTCAG
>CBIHQZ010000165.1:0-9530 GCA_966212315.1 uncultured Myxococcales bacterium | reverse complement strand
CACTGATCCGCGTGATCGAACACGCCGTCGTTGTCGGCGTCGCCGTCCGCGCAACCTGCGCGATCGGGATCCGGGTGCGCGCCCGCAGCGGCGTCGGGGCACTGGTCGGCGGTGTCGAGCACACCGTCACCGTCGCGGTCGCCCGTGGGACAGCCGCGACGAGCAGGATCGGGATGTTCGCCGGCGGGAGTCGCCGGGCACGCATCGTCGCCGTCGAGCACGCTGTCGCCGTCGCGGTCGCCCATCGGGCATCCGCGGTGCTCCGGATCGGGCGTCGCGCCCGCGGCCGTGCTCGGACACGCATCGTCGCCGTCGAGGATGCCGTCGCCATCGCTGTCACGAGGGCCTTCGGGTGCGCGACGCTGCTCGCCACCCGGCCAACGGAACGTCGCTGCGGCGCCGACGGTGACGTACTGCGCGCTGCTCGGGAAGTCCGCGCTCGACGCGAAGAGAACGCCGTAGCGAACGGCCGGTCCGACGGCGAACCAACGGGTGACATCGAACTCGTAGCCGATGGCTGCATCGAGGGTGAATCGAAGCAGTGAGACCGACTGTCCGAGTCCCGCGTTCAGTTCGACGAAGCCTCTGCCGCGACCGAACAAGCGCGGCTCGAAACGCGCGCCGAGCGTGTACGAGAACTGTTGTCCACCACCGTTGCCGTTCGGCAGATACCAGCTCGAAAACGATGCTTGTACCGACAGCGGGTCGATGATGTTGAACGCGAGTCGCGCGGATCCCTGGAGCGCGAGCCGATAGTCGAGTGCGCGCGCCTGGTAGTCGGGGAGCGACGCGCCGATCGCGAGTTCACCGCGCAGCGCGAAGCGGCGGATGAACGGCTCCGGATCCGCGTGTGCGATCGCGGACGGAAGGAGCACGCCGAGGGGTGCGAGAAGAATCGAGAGCCGGCGGATGGTCCGTGCCGGTTCGTGTCGGGCAGACATTGGTGAACACCTCCAACGTCGGCGATGTGATGTGCCGAGCGTTCGCGAGGTCGCTCAGCAACCCGTGTGCCCGTCCGCGTTGCCGTCGCATCGCTCCGCAAACGAAGGCGATTCGCGAGAGGCGGCCCGCGGTCGGCGCGTTGGCCATCGAAGAATCGCCCCAACGAGCGCAGAGCACCGGGGGTGATTTGCCCCGAGGATCGGTCCGAACGGTCGGCTCTTCTAACGAGGATTGGCGGGATCCGGACCAGCACGCTCGGACATCGTTGCCTCGACGACGACACGAGGGAGCATTCGTCTCTCCGTCGCTATCTCCCGTGCGGCGGCGATGGAGCGCGCGCTATTCCTCGTGCAGCTCGAAGCGCGTCCTCGCGATGCGGTGAGTGCCCTACCGGTGGTGCCGGGGGGGCGACGGCTGGTTCTGAGTGAGCGTGCGTGACCGACGCGAAGCACCGCACATCGATCTCGATTTCGGTTCGCGGCGACGCAACTGGCACGGCCTGCCGGAGGAGGCGATCATGGTTCGGGTGCGGTCCACACATCTCGCGATCACCCTCGCGTCGGTCACGATCCCGCTGCTCTCTTCCGCGCAGCTCTGGCGCCAGGGGCCATCCCGGCACACGCCGCGAGCGATGGATGCACAAGTCTTCACGGCGGGACGGGTGCTGCCGGCGGGTGTCTTCTTCGGTGGGAATCGGTACGAGATCGAACTCGCGCGATGGCCGGCTCCGTCCGGGTTTCTCGTGGTTCGCAACATTCGCAATGCCGACGACGCCACCGCCGCGGTGCGATCGCTTTCCGCGCGAGGGCTCGCGCCCGGCTATCCATGGGTGATCGAACGCCGACTCATCGGGCTTACGGGCGAAGGTCCGGCGGTCGTCGTCGGCACCTTCGCGACGAGTGACGACGCGACGGGCTACCGCGCTCGCTTCGCCGATCTCGCGCTCGACTACGCGCCACGTGACGCCGCGCTCGAAGCGACCGCGCGTCTGCACGACTCGTCGCGCACCGAAGGCAACGTTCGCATCGTGACCCAGGTCGTCGGCTCGCACGCCGTGCACGCATACTCGATCGAGGATGTCGCGCACATCGACGCGAGCTTCACGGGCGATGTGGAAACCGAGCCGCGCCACTCGTACGACGTGCGCTCGCGAAACGAATCGATCCGTCGCACCGCTGCTGCCACGCCCGTCTGCGATGTGCAGCCGAACACGGTGTTCGATTTCACGGTGACGCGGCGTGAACACGCTTCGTCACGGAGCTGGAGCGCGGTTCGCTGCGGTGAGCGCCTGGCGTACGTGCCGCGCGATGTGACCAACACCGAAGCGGTCGTGTGGATGCATCGCGACGGGCGCGCACGCGTGACGCAGGTGACGCTCGTCGAGTGCGATTGCGCGGCGCAGACAACGTGGATCCTGGAGGCGGGCGAACGCGTCGGCGCGGAACACGCGATGTGCCGCGGCTGCTGACTGATCTCGGCGGGGCAGGGGAAGCGCGCGACGGGTTGCGGGCGTGGGGCGCGTGCGTTCGCAATCGGTTCGGCCGGGCACCGACTGTTGCGACGTTGCTCGACTACGCGCGCGGCCCGCGGGCCTTCGCTTCTTGCGCCTCGCGCACGTTGTCGTTCATCGCGATCGGATTCGCGCCCGCCGCAGTTGCCCGCTGGTAGTGGTCGATCGCCTCGTCGTAGCGGCCCACCATGAAGAGGCACGCGCCGATGTTTCCCAACGCGAACGGCGCGGTGGCGGGGTACTGCGTCATCGCGGACTGATAGGCCATCATCGCTCCTTGCCAATCACGCGCGCTCAATCGGGCATCGCCTGCTTCGAGTGCACGCTTCGCATCGCCCGTCGGCATCTGCGCAGGAACCACCGCGCGCATGTCACCGACCGCAACGCTCGTTCCGATCGTCGCCGGCCCGGGGACGAAGCCGCGGGCGACGCTTTGCACCGAGCCGTCCTGCATGAGCAGCGTGACGTCGCCTTCGGCGTTCTTTCCGCCGCGGATCAGCCACACGCCGAGCGCGCCGAACGCCGCGATCACCAGGAGCAGCACGACGAAGACACCCGCGCCGAGCGCGCCGCCGACGACATCGCGAATCGCAGCGACGAACAGGAACGCAGTCACCAGGAGGACGAAGCCACCGAACGCGCGTCGAATGATTCTCGCCATGGGCCGCGTTGTAGGCACGCGCGGCAACGCCTGCAATCGGATGGGTTCCGTGTGCGCGCTGCGAGGGGCGCTCGTTTGCGCGGAACTGCATCCTGTGTCGAGCGATTCGTCGCAATACGGTGACCGATTCTCGCTTCGCTCATGCGCAAGACGCCGCGATCCTGCGCGACCCACAGAACACTCGGTGCCCGCGGCGGGACTCGAACCCGCACTCGGAGAATTTTAAATTCCCTGCCTCTGCCGTTGGGCTACGCGGGCCTCGCGCACGTCGCATCGATCGCGACGACGCGTGTGCGGCGCACCCTAACGCGCCTGCGGAAAAGTTGCTGCTCTCTCGCGCGATCGGGCATGGGTGCGAGCGGTCGCCCCACGCATGGGCGGCGTTGGTTGTCCGCGGTGTGCGGACAGAAGGATGGAGGTCGGGGATGCGAGACGATCAGGTCGACACGTTGCGTAAGCTGCTTCGGGATCTCTTCAGCGCCCGCTACGGCGGCGTCGAATACAACCGCGCCGCACGCGCGCACGGCTACGTCGATGGGTACATGGCCGCGCTCATGCGCGCCAAGGTCCTCACGCAGCGCGAGGTGCTCTCGATCGTCGCCGAGGAACGCGCCCGCGTTGCCGGCCCCGCGATCGGTCGCGTCGGTGGGATCGAACCGCTCGTGGCCGCGACGGCGTAGTTCGCCCCTTCGACACCGCTGTTCTCGTGTGGATCGGTCGAGAGCCCGCTTGCGGGCTTCGAGTGAGCCCCCACCCAGGATCCTTTTGCCGTGGCATTCATGCGCATTCATGCCGCGACGCGCGGATCACTGACACGCAGCAAGTCCGTGCCGCGGGTCATGGCATGCAGACCCTGTGCGGGCGAGTCTCGCGCAGGGTCTTTTGGTGTCGACGTCCATGGACGATCCCGCGGGTCTCCGCGCGGCCGCACTCGCCGCTGCGCAAGCCGTGCGCGCACGCGCGGCGCCGGACGACGCACCGAACCCACAGGACGCGCTCTCGTTTCGCCGCCATCTCATGCGCGCGGTGGTGCTGCCGGTCCTGACGCTCGCGTTCCTGGCGGGGATCCTGCTGATCCAGATCCGGCAACAGAGTCGCGCCGCGCAGTCGGTCGATCGAACGGATCAGGCGATCGCGGCGTTGAACTACGCGCAACACATCGTGCTCGGTGCCGAGAGTGCGGTGCGCGGATACGTGATCACGCACGATCGAAGCTTTCTCGAGCAGTACGACGAGGCGCTGCGAACCGCGCCCGATGCGTTCTCGCAGGCCGAGGCGCTGGTCGGTGCGAACAGCGTCCAACTCGATCGAATCCGCGCGCTGCGCCGATTGAACGACGAATGGACCCGCTACGCTGCGGACGTCGTGCGCCGCGCCGATCGGGACGCGCGCGACGTGTCGCTCGACGAACACCGCGTGGGTCAGCGGTTGATGTCGGAGGAGCGCGATCGCTACGCGCAGCTCATTTCGCAGGAGTACGTCTTTCGCGCGCGACGAGTGCGCGAGGCCGGCGGCTTCACGCGCCAGGCGACGATGACGGCTCTCATCGCGACGATCGCATTCGGCATCCTGCTCACCTGGTTCACGCGTCGCGAGCTGCGGATGCTCGCGCAGAACTACGCGCGCGTGCTCACGCACGAGAAGCAGGCGCGGCGCAGTGCCGAAGCCGCGAGTCAGTTGAAGGACGAATTCCTCGGCACCGTCTCGCACGAACTGCGCACGCCACTCACCGCGATTCTCGGCTGGGTGCAGATGCTCAAGAGTGGCTCGGTGCCGGCCGAGCGGCAGGGCAAAGCGATCGATGCGATTCAGCGCAACGCCAAGGCTCAGGCGCAGCTCGTGGCGGATCTGCTCGACGTCTCGCGCATCGTGTCGGGCAAGCTTCGCATCCTCGTGTCGCCGGTCGATATGCCGCGGGTGCTCGACGATGCACTCGACGCGGTGCGGCCGGCGGCGACCGCGAAGCACATCACGCTTTCGAAGTCGGTCGGTCAGGGCGTGTCCGCGGTGATGGGCGACGCCGAGCGATTGCAGCAGGTCGTGTGGAACCTTCTCTCGAACGCGGTGAAGTTCACGCCGAACGGCGGGCACGTGCGCACCGCGCTTCGCCGGCAAGGGACGCAGATCGAGATCGAAGTGAGCGACGACGGCATCGGCATCGATCCGGTGTTGTTGCCGCGCGTGTTCCAGCGATTCTGGCAGGCCGACTCGGGGATCACGCGCGGGCACGGCGGGCTCGGCATCGGCCTCGCGCTGGTGCGGCATCTGGTCGAGTTGCACGGCGGGACCGTGGCGGTCGCGAGCGAAGGCGTCGGACTCGGCTCGACGTTCACGGTGCGTGTTCCGATCGCGCCGATGCGGATCGCGGAGAAGACTTCGCTTCGTCCGCGCACTTCACATGTCGAGCACGTGAGCATCCCGACCGACACCGCGATCGAGGGGCTCGATGTGCTGGTGGTCGACGACGAGCCCGACACGCGCGAGATCGTGGCGTCGATTCTCGCGCACGGCCGCGCCGAAGTGCGCAGCGCGCCGAACGCCGAAGCGGCGCTGAAGATGATCGAGGACTCGGCGCCCGACGTGCTGGTGTCGGACATCGGGATGCCGGGGATGGACGGCTACGAACTCATCGCGCGTTTGCGTGCGCGGCGCGGCGATCGCAGTGCGGACATCCCGGCCATCGCGCTGACGGCGTACGCGCGGGAAGCGGATCGCGCGCGTGCGCTGGCGGCCGGTTTCGATCTGCACGTCGCGAAACCGGTGGCGCCGGAGGAACTCACCGCGGCGGTCGCGAGGATGTCGCGCCGGCGCGTGAGCAAGCCGAAGACGTCGTAGGGGCGACGCGATTTGCGCGCGAGCCCCCACTCAGTCGAGTGGCCTCGACAGCTCGCCCCCCGGATCGGGGGCGAGCCGCACTGGTTCGCGAAGTTCCCAGTGACGCCTCGACTGCAGGGCCATTTCGAGATGCGAACGCGAGCGTGCCCTCCGTGTCCGCCAGAGCATCGACACGGCTCGGATTCGAAGCCACACGTAGGACCATTCGGCGACGCACGGCGCGCATCACAATGGAGTGGGCCTCGCCCCCGATCCGGGGGGCGAGGTGTCGCCGGCAGGCGACGGAGTGGGGGTTCGCGCCCGCCGCACCTCCCACGCAACCATCACCCCCACCGCGACCATCGCGATCGCACTCGTCCCCACCGCGCGCGCGAGCCCCGGGTGAATCCTCCGCTCGATCTCGCCGACCAACGTCGCGATCGCCGGCACCGCGACGCATGCGACCACCAGCCGCCGTCTCGACCCCCACGCCCACCACGCGGCGCCCGCCCCGAATGCGAGCGCGAGCGGCACGGTTGGAATGCTCGCCTCGAACATCGCGCGAATCGGATGCGGCACGGTGCGCGGAAGATTCACGAGCACGCCGCCGACGCTTGCACCGGCGATTCCACTGATCACACCGAGCCCGTACACCCGCGCGGTGCGCGACGAGTCCCGGCGGGTCCATGTGTGCACGATGAGCGCGATGGGTGCGATCCACACGACGTTGCCCAGCCACGCGATCGGAATGCTCCACGCGCGGTGTCCGCGCAGTGCGCTGGCGAGTGCGCCGAGCATGAGTTCGGGTGTGTGGACGATGGGTCGCAGGAAGATCCCGACGATCACCGGGAGGATCACGCGACGCTCGCCGAGAACGACGCCCGCGATCAGCGTGACGGCGAGCCCGAATGCGAGCGGCGACACAGCACCCGCGACGAATCGCAGCGCGTTCGCGGGGACGATCCACGCGAGTGCGACCGCCACCAGAACACCCACCGCGACGCGATCCGCGCGCGATGACGACGGCACGATGCTGTTCACCACCGGCTGGTCTTCGGCCGAGAGCGCGATCACGCGGCGGCGCAAGAGATACGCGGCCGCGATCGCGACCATCGACCAGAGCGCAGAGACCTCGACGGCGAAGGTACCGCTGGTGCGGGTGATGATCAGCGCGACGAAGTTGTAGGCGATGTGCGCGAGCGCCGCGACGACGAGACCGAACACCGAGAAGCGCGGAATCGGTTCACCGAGGACGCGCGCATGCACGACGCGAGTGGCGACCGCACCGCCTGCGATCATCGCGAACGCCGCGTGCGCGAGCACTGGCGGGAACGCACGCAGCACGATCCATTCGAGGTACACGCCGCCCTGTCCCAGCGACTGCCCGAAGTAGACGAAGTTCTCGCGCAGCGCGAAGCCCGCGCCGACGCCGACTGCGGCCGACACGATGTCGGTGCGCGAGCGACGCTCGTCGGCGAGGGTCCACACCGCCGCGAACATGGCAGCCTTGGCGAGTTCCTCGGTGCACGGCGCCCACAACACGCGAAACGCATCGCTGTCGGACGCGATCCCGAGGCGCACCGCCGCGCCCGAGGCCACGTACGCGAGCCATCCCGCGGTGGCTCCTGCTGCGATGTGCCGCGGTCGCACGGCCTCGCGTTCGGGGGCGATCCACAACGCGGCGGCGTATGCGATGCCGCATGCGGCGAGCATCACGCCGAGCACCGCCGGTGACCTTGCCGAAATCTGCGCGGCGCGATCGGCGTATCGCGCCAGCAGTGCGACGCCGACGAGCCCCGCGGTGAAAGCGATCGCGATACGACCCCACGGCGTGCGCCATCCGCGCGCGGTGGATGCCGTCATCGCGGGCGACGTCGCGTGGTGCCCGTCTTCGTCGGCGGACGCGTGGCGCGCGCATCGGTGGTGGCCGCGTCGCGCGTCGCGTGCGCGTCGATCGCCGCGTCGGCGACAGCATCGAGGGCATCGCTCGCGTCGGTGGCCACCGCGGTCACGACGGTGTCGGTGCTCGCTGCGTTCTGCAGGACGAATCGCGCGACCGCGAACAACCCACCGCCCACCGCCAGAAGAATCAGCGCGATCAATCCATACGGTGGCCGCCCGACGCCGATGGACCGCGCATCGACCGGTTCGTCGACGCCGGTGTTCACCACGCGGAGCGCTGCATGCTTCGCGGTCGGCTCCGTCGCGGTGACGACCTCCGTCTTCACGCGCGTGGTCGCCGCTGCCGGCGCGATCGGAACCGCACTCTCGCGTGCTGCCAACGCTTCGCCGGTCGGAGCGTCGCCGATGGCGATTCCATCGCTCCCCTGCCGCGCGGCGTAGGCCTGCGCCTCGCCCGTCGCGACCGCGCGCGAATGGCGACGCTTCGTCAGCGACACGACCTCTTCACTCGCGGTCATCGGCGAGGTGACGTTGATGGTCGCCGCGAACGCACGTCCATCGAAGGAAGGGTCGTCCGAGAGCGTCGCGATTCCTTCGTCGAGTGGTTGCTGTCGCGCCGCCGCCACGAGGGCTTCGCGCATCTCGGTCGCGCTCGCGAAACGACCTTCGCGCTGCTTTGCCATCGCGCGCATTACGATCGGTTCGAGCCGGCGATCCGCGCTCGGCCGGCGCCGCGTCGGCGGTTCAACCTCGCGCGAGATCTGCTGCATGATCACTTCGAACACGTTGTCCGACGTGAACGGCAGCGTGCCGGTCATCAGCTCGTACAAGATCACGCCGCACGAATAGATGTCCGCGCGTGCATCGACTTCGTCGCCGCGCGCCTGCTCGGGCGCCATGTACTCGGGCGTTCCGTGCACCGTGCCGGCTTGCGTGAGCTTCATGCTCTCTTCGCCCATTTCGGCGAAGGTCTTCGCGATGCCGAAGTCGGTGACCTTCACCGTCTCGTGCACGCGTCCGTCGGCGAGTGCGCGCTGGAGCAAGAGGATGTTCTCGGGCTTGAGATCGCGATGAACGATGCCGGCCTCGTGCGCGGTCGAGAGCACCGAGAGCACCTGCGACATGATGTCGACGATGCGCGCCGTGGGGTGCGGCCAGTCTTCGTAGATGACCTTGAAGAGTTCGCGCCCCTCGACCAGCTCCATCGTGAGGTACGTGGTGCCGTCGGGTTCGACGCCGTAGTCGTACACGCGGACGCTGTTCGGATGTTCGAGTCGGCTCGCGGCACGCGCCTCGCGACGGAAGCGGGCCTGCGCGGTCGGGTTCGAGACCAGCTGCGGATTCAGGATCTTGAGGGCGACCGCGCGCTCGAGTCCGAGTTGCACCGCGCGATAGACGGTGCCCGCACCACCTGCGCCGAGGACTTCGACGAGCCGGTACTTCTCCGCGATGACGCGGCCGATGTTCGGGTCTTGCGACGCCGCGGACACGGCGCGGATCGTATCAGATGCCGCGCGGCGGTAGGACGATGACGTGACCTCACCCCCGCTGCCGCGCGCCCCTCTCCCTCCGACGCCACCGTGATTCCCGCGGACGCAGGCGTCGTCGAGAGAGGGGCTCGAAGAATGAAGTGTGGTCGGTGATCAGGCGACGTGGAGCGTGCGGCGGGTCGGCGACGTGGAGCGTGCGGCGGGTCGGCGA
>CBIHQZ010000164.1:0-9584 GCA_966212315.1 uncultured Myxococcales bacterium | reverse complement strand
CGCGAGAAGCGCAACGCGATCGCCCGGTGCGATCTCGCGGGCCATGTTGAAGGCCTCGAGCGCCTTCGCGTCGTGTCCGGCCTTCGCGAGCGCCTCGCCGTAGCGCAGCGCGATCCGAAGCCCTTCGTCTTTGCCGAGGTCCTTCGCGCGCATCGCACGACCCGCGAGCAGTTCCGCCGCTTCGTCGAACTTGCCCGCATCGAACTTGATCTCGCCGAGCAGCGCACTCGCCTCTTCGTTCGTCGCGTCGAGAAGCACCGCTTTCTGCGCGGCCTCCATCGCCTTGTCGCGGTCGTTCACGCGGTCGCGGTAGATCTTGGCGACTTCGCCCCACAGACGCGCGCGTGCGAGCACGCCGTCGGCGGATTCGATCTCGCGCTGGAGCATGTCGATCGCGCCCTGGGCGTCGCCGCGAGCGGCGTAGAGGTCGCGCAATCGCGCCGTGGCCTGTCCGCAATTCTCGTCCGCGTCGAGCGCACGCTTGTACCGGTCGATCGCGCCGTCGCGGTCGCCCTTCTCTTCGAGCATGCGACCGGCCTTGCAGAACGCGTCGGCTTTTTCCGCCGGGGTCTTGGCCTGTGCGGCAAGCGCGTCGAGTGCTTCGGCCGCGGACTTCGCGTCACCACGTTGCGCGCGGATCTTCGCGGCATTCTCGAGTGCGGATGCATTGGTGGGATCGAGATCGAGCGCCTTCTCGAAAGCCGCGCCCGCTCGTTCGAGCGATCCGATCGGATCGAGCAGCACGCGACCGCGCGCGACGATGAGATCTGCCTTGCGACGGGTGTCCTCGACGACGTTCGAATGACGCTCCAGGAGCGCGACGAGATCGTCCCAACGCGCAATCACGCGGTAGAGCCGCGCGAGGCCCGTCATTGCCGTGTCATTGGCGGCATCGATCGCGAGGGTCTGTTCGAACGCGTGGGCCGCCTTGGCGTGATCGACGAACTCTTCCTCCTGGAGGAGCCCGATGCGATTCCACAGTTCGACCTTCTGTCGCGGCGTCGCGGCAGCACCGACCTGCAGTTCGAGCACGCGCAGCATCTTGTCGTGCTGACCGAGTCGCGCGTAGAGCCGCTCGAGCCCCTTGAGCGCAGCGAGATTCTTCGGATCGATCTCGGCTGCCCGCTCGAAGAACGTGGCGGCCTTGCTGTCGCTCTTGAGCCGGTCTTCGTAGGTCTCGGCGATCTCGCTGAGCGCTTCGGCCTTCGCCGGCCCCGAGAGCGCGTCGGCCTTCTTCTCGAGCAACGTGACGAGCGCGCTCCAGTCGTCGGCTGCGATGTAGATGCGTTCGAGGGTCTGCGTTGCCCTCGGCTGGGCCGGGTCCTCCGCGAGGATCTTCTCGAGGAGATCGCGCGCACGCCGTGCATCGCTCAACTTCGTCTCGAGCACGTCGGCCGCTTCGGCGCGAATGTCACGCGCGCGACCCGGCGAGGCCTGCGCGTCGGCGCGCTTCAACAACGTCGCGACGAGTTCCGGCCACTGCTGCGCCTTGCGATAGATCGACGCTGCACCATCGAGCGCCGCGTCGTTCCCCGGCTCCTTGGCGAGCGCCTGCGTGAAGCACGCGATCGCGAAATCCGGACGGGACAGCTTCTCGCCGTACCAGCGTCCGGCGCGCACCATGATCGCGGCGGCCTGCGACGGTTCCTTGTCGGCCGATGCTTCCGAAAGCGTCTTGAGCGTCTCGCTCCACTTCGTCGCGTCGTCACCGCAGATGCGCTCGATGTCGCGCGCGGTCTCTTCCGAGGTCGGCACGTTCGCGAGGGCCTCACCGAACGCGACGAGTGCATTGTCGGGATCGCTGAGCTGTTTCTCGTAGAGCGAACCGAGCTGACGGAAGATGTCCGAGCGCTTCTCGGCCAGCGTTTCCTTGTCCGCTTCCTCGAGAAGGATGTCGGCCTTCTCTTCGGGCGTCGCGAGCGCGAGACGGATCTCGGCGAGCTTCGCCTTGGTGATCTCGTCGCTTTCGTCGAGCACCGCGATCTGCTCGTAGGCCGCCTTCGCCTTGGCGAGATCTTTCAACTCGAGTTGCGCAACGCGCGCGGCGCGGAACAACAGCGACTTGATGTGGGCAGCGTCGTCGGTCTTGGTGGCAGCTTCTTCGAGCGCGGCGTGAACGTCTTCCCACGCGATGCCCTGCGAGCCGGCGGACTCGAGTTGGAGCGCCTTCTCTTCGTCGGTCGGGGCTTCGAAAACGGCCTTCTTGCGCGTCTCGAACTCTTCGCGGGTGATGTCGCCGGTGCGGCGGCCCTTGAGTGCATCGGCAAGCGCGCGAACGACCTCGGTCGCCGAACCGAATCGCTCGGCCGGGTCCTTCGCGATCGCTTTGAGCACGACTGCGTCGACTTCACGCGTGACCCATCCACGCGGCGCGACCTTCGAGGGAGCCTCGGGGGTCTGGGTGACGTGTGCGACGATGAGATCGATGGGCGTCTGGCCGGTGAATGCCGGCTTGCCCGTGAGTACTTCGTACACGAGCGTGCCGAATGCGTAGACATCGCTGCGCACGTCGGCCGCGGCGCCAGTGCGAGCGCGCTCGGGCGCGAGTGACTTCGCGCTTCCGATCAGGACGAGAAGCGATGCCGTATCGAGTTCGCCCGCGCGCGAACCCGCGAGACGATCGACCGCGAAATCGATGAGCACGCCCGAGAGCTGATTGTCGCGACGAACGAGCATCACGTGCTCGGTGCGCAGATCGGAATGCATGATCCCGGCGGCGTGGACCTTGTCGAGGCCCTCGGCGATCGCGTCGAACATCGGGCGCGCTTCGTTGAAGTGCATCGCACCCGCGCGTCCGATGCGCGCCGAGAGCAACTGCCCGTCGATGTGTTCCGCCGCGAGATACGGTCGCCCATCGGGGAGCGTGCCGACCGCGACGATCTTCTGCACGGAGGGATGATCGATGGCTTTGAGCGCGCGCTGTGCGGTGAGGAATCGCTGAAGGCCACGGCGATCGCGGACCTTCGCGTCGCGCAACACTTTGAGCGTGACCTGCTTGCCGTCGGGACCGGTCGCGAGGAACACCGAGCCGAAGCCCTCGTCGTGGGTCTTCTTGCTGACCTTGAATCCCGCCACGGTCTGACCGGGCTGCAGATCGTCCGATTGCTTCCCTTCGTACACGACCTTGAGGCGGATCTCCGCGCCGCGGTCCTGGAGCGTGATCGCATCCGCGAGTGCTTCGAGCATCTCGGTCTGCGCGCAGCGTTCGACGAGTGCGCGAGCGAACGGTGCCTTCCCGGATGTGCCGCCGACTTCGGTCGGATCGAGGCCGAGAAGGTCCACCGAGAGCCGTTGCATCTGGTCGAGATCGAAGAGTCGTTCGAGTTCGTTGCGCAGGATCTCGGTCGGAGCAGAAGTAGCCATCGGATCTCCTGAGAAGCGATCGTGGGATGTGTGCTTGCGGGTGCGCGCGAAAATGCGGCCTCGCGCGGCGCGCGGATGGTAACGGTTCCCGGTTTGGCACGAAAGCATCGAGCGCGCTCGACAGCAGCAATCGTTGCCCGATCGCGCAACAGTCGAGACGCTGCGCGCGCCGCGCCCTGCTAGGCTGCGCCGCGATGGTCCGCCTCGACGCTGTTCGTGCGCTCGCATTCTCGACGGTCGCGGCGGCTGCGCTGTGGCTGGTGCCGGCGCGTGCGAACGCCAATGGACGTTTTCCAGCTGCGCAGCACGTGATGATCGGCCCCGGGCACGAGAGCCGCGTGATCGCGCTTCGCACCACATTCGGCTTCGTGATCAGCGTCGACAACGGCGCGTCGTTTCACTGGATGTGCGAGCAGGCGCTCGGATTCGCGGGCGGCGTGTTCGATCCGCCGTTCGTCGTCGACGCATCGAGTCAGCTGCGGCTCGCGCTCTTCGACGGACTCGGAACGCTCTCGGCAGACGGCTGCTCGCTCGCTCGGCAGTCGACTCTCGAGGGGATGTTCATGGCAGACCTCGACGTGACGCAGGACGGTCAACGCGTCGCGGCGGTGAGTTCGTCCGGCAATCCAGGCGCGGCGAATCGCGTGTACGTCGCAGATGGCACCGGACCCTTTCGGGGTGTGGGCGCAGGCGTCGCGGGCGTTCTGTTCAGCACGCTCGAGATGGCGCGCACGAATCCGCAGCGCGTGTATCTCACCGGCGTCTCGCTCGGTGAAAGCCGCCCGGTGTTCTACCGCTCGAACGATGGCGGGACGACGCTCGAAGAACTGCCGTTCGACACCGGCCTCCCGATTCGCGCTGCATTCGTCGCCGCCATCGATCCACTCGACGCGGATGTCGTCTACGTGCGCGGCACCGTCCCTACGCTCACCGATGCGGAAGCGGTCGTGCCGACCGTGCTCTTGCGCAGCGACGATGCCGGGGTTCATTGGCAGGAGATCGCGCGATCACGCGATGCGATGCTCGGCTTCGCGATCAGCGACGACGGCAACACCCTGTGGTTCGGCGGCAAGGATCACACCGACGGATTGCAACGATCCACGGACCGTGGGGTCACGTGGTCGCGAATCGGCGACGAAGAAGTGCTCTGCCTGAGGCAACACGAAGGCGTGCTCTATCTCTGCGCGAACTACGTGCGCGATCACTTCGCGCTCGCGCGTTCCTCAGATCAAGGCACGACGTTCCAGCCCTTGCTTCGATTCGAAGATCTCCAGCCGCCTTTCACCTGTCCTGCCGAATCGCCGACGACCATGCTGTGCGGGCCGCAGTGGCCTTCGGTTCGATCGATGTTCGTCGTGTCGATGGATGCAGGTGTCGACGGCGGCGCCGATGCGGGCACGACCGGAATGGATGGCTCGTGTCGTTGCGCCGTTCCCGGTGCACCGCGCTCGCGAGGACTGCGATCGATGGCATCCGGGATCGCGACGGCGCTCGCCGCTTACGCAGCTTCCAGGCGCCGGCGATCGCGTTGACCGTCGTGCGGTTTCGCAGCCCGACAATCACACGATGAATCCGCCCACCGACCCACCGCGAGAGTTTTCTTCTCGCACCCGCGCACTGCGCATCGCGCTCGTCGCGGCCGTGCTCGTTGCGGCGATCGCCACGTGGCGCAGCGGCCTGCTCGCTTCGTTCGCGACCCCGGGCGCGATGCGCGCGTCGCTCGTGGGACTGGGCGCGTGGGGCTATCTCGCGTTCATCGCCGCGTACGCAGTGCTGCAACCGTTCGGCGTCCCCGGCACGGTGTTCATTCTCGTCGCGCCGCTCGTGTGGACATGGCCGGTGGCGTTCGCGCTCTCGATGGCGGGTACGATGGCGGCGAGCGTGGTGGGCTTCTCGTTCGCGCGTGCGGTCGGTCGTGACTGGATCGCGGCGCGCATTCCCGAACGCTTCAAGAGATACGACGAGGCGCTCGCGCAACGCGCATTCGTCACAGTGTTCGTGCTGCGATTCGTGTTCTGGATGCCGCCCCTGCTCCACGCGTTCTTCGGCGTGTCGAAAGTGCGGTTCTGGACGCATTTCTGGGGATCGTTCGTCGGCTACCTGGTCCCGCTCTTCCTCGTCAGCTTCTTCGGGCAGCAGCTGTTCGACTGGATGAAGAACGCCCCGGCATGGGCATGGTTCGCGCTCACCGGCGTGGCGGTCATCGTCGCTAGTGCGTGGTGGTTTCGCAGGCGGCGCGGCGCGATCGCGTAGTTCAGCGCGTGCGGCGCGCGGTCATCTCGTCGCGGATCGCGGCGACGATCGCCGGTTCGAGCGACTTCGCGGCCGGAATCACCAGACGCTCCTCGAGCGCGAGATGTTCGTCCCAGTGCCGGTCGAGCGCATCGATGCAGGCGCGCAAGCCCACTCGATCGCAGTCACCCGGTGCGCTCGCGATCGAAGCGCAACGTGACGTGAGTTCGTCGAGCAATGCGTTCATCGCCGCGTGCTCGGCAGTGACCACGGAGAGCGCTTCGTCGAGTGAACGGTCGCGACCACGCAACCGCGGCGCGATCGAATCGTCCTCGTCGGCGACGTGGAGCGGGAGCGCTTCGACGAAGTATCGCCGCACGTCCCGCGCCGCCTGTACGACCTGTTCATCACTCGCGTCGGCTCGATCGGCGATCGCGCGCGCCAGCCGCATGAACGACCGGATGCGCTCGTGACACGCGAGAAGATGATCGGCGGGATGTTCGATCGAAGGGCGCGGACCGCGGCCGAGTGCGAGAGCCATCGGCCGGAATCTGCAGCGCGGTCACGCCCGCGACAAGCTACTCGGCGTCGACGCGCACGAGCACGGCCGACACATTGTCGGGACCGCCACGTTCGTTCGCGGTGTCGATGAGCACCTGACACGCCTTGGTGAGATCGCTCTCGGCGTTCAGCACTTTCGTCATCGTCGCCTCGTCGACGACGCCCGAGAGCCCGTCCGAACAGAGAAGGAAGACGTCGCCCGATTTCGTGGGCTCGCGACGCAGTTCCGGCTGCGTATCGACGGCTGTGCCGAGCGCGCGCGTGATGACATTCGAGTAACCCGACAAAGCAGCGTGTACCGCGGGGTCGTCGCCGCCGAGTTCCTCGACGAGCGAATGATCGCGCGTCATGCGCGAAATCTTCCCTTCGCGGAAGAGGTAGCAACGCGAGTCGCCCGCATGCGCGATGCCGACCGAGTCGGTGTCCGCGATGATCGCAACGATCGTGGTCCCCATCCCTTTGCGGGTCCGGTTCTGCATCCCTTCCTGCACGACTCGCGCGTTCGCCTGACGAATCGCTTCGTCCAGTGCGGCGATCCGCGGCGTCGTCGTCGAAGCCTTCACGGCCTGCTGAATCGTTTCGCGAGCGAGCGCGCTCGCGACTTCGCCCGCACGATGGCCACCCATGCCATCGGCGACGAGGAACAACCCCATTTCGGTGTCGACCAGAAAGGTGTCCTCGTTGTGATCGCGCTCACGGCCAACATCCGTGAGCCCCGCGGCGACAAGCTTCATTCGCTTCCTGTCGTTTGCCCTGCCAGGCGTGGCAGGAGATTCGCGCGATGGTACTCCGGCACGTTCTGCAAACGAAAGAGGGATGCGATCAATTGGTATGAGGAACGAGCGACGACGGGGGACGGAGGTCACTCGGCGCCGCCGGAGCCTCGGGTTGGACGGTGACGTGGGCCACCCGGTGGATCGCGTGAATTCTTCGGCCGACGTCGCGCGCGACCTCGGTACCATGGCGGGTTCCGTCGAGGACGACGTGCACCGTGATCGAATCGAAACCATCGGAGATGGTCCACGCGTGTAGATCGTGAAGCTCGGCGACGCCCGGTGTGGCGCGAATGGTCGCTTGCAACTCGGCGAGATCGAGCCCCGAGGGCGTGCCTTCCATCAGCACGGTGACCGTGCCCTTCAAGATGCTCCACGCGCCGAAGAGAATCAGTGCCGCCATCGCGACCGACAGGATCGGATCGAGCCGGTACCAGTGAAACTTCCACGAGACGAGGCCGGCGGTGATCGCGACGACCGAGCCGACTGCGTCGAACGCGACGTGCGCGAGTGCTGCGCGCGTATTGAGATTGTGACTCGTCCCTCGCGACAGGATCCACGCCGACACGAGGTTCACGGCGAGTCCGATGCACGCGACGATGACGACGAGTTCGGCGCGCATCGCGACCGGTGATCGAAAACGCTGCCAGGCCTCGGAGAGCACGACGAGCGCAGTGCCGGTGAGTGCGACGCCGTTCACGAACGCGGCGAGCGTCTCGGCGCGGCGGAAGCCATAGGTGCGATCGGGGGTGGCGCGGCGCGAAGCGAATCGCTGCGCGATGAGAGCAAGGAGCAACGCACCCGCGTCGGCAAGCATGTGACCGCCGTCGGACGCGAGCGTGAGGCTGCGCCCGTAGATGCCGGCGGCGACCTCGACGAACATGAATCCGAGTGTCAGCGCGAACGCGGTCTTCAGCTTCGTGATCGCGACATCGCGGAAGTCGTGCGTGTGCGCGTGCGCGTGGCCGTCTTCGTCACCGTGATGACCGTGCACGTGCGGAGGCGACTCGGCGGCGTGCGCATCGGGCTCGACTCCGCAGTTGCGGCAATCGGTTGCGTCCGCAGGGGGAGCAGGCGCCGTGGACGAGCTGGCCGCTGGAGCGTCTGAATGCCGCGCGTGATCGTGATGATCGTGCTCGTCGTCGCCGTCGTGGGAGTGGTCGTGCGCCATCCGGTCCGATGCTCAGCATGCAGCGTGCGAGCGCGGGTGGCGAGTGTGCATGCCGAAACAGACGTGGTCGTGGCGAGGGGCGGATGACGTGGGTCCGTCGACGGGGAGCACGATTGCGATCTCATGGTGAGCTTGTCGAACCACGCGATGGCTCGCGTACGCCCTTCGACTGCTCGCCTCGCAGACTCGGCGCTTCGCTCAGGATGAAACGGGGGATGGACGGTGCAGCGGCGGGGACAGCAGCGGCGGTGACGGCCGCGACTCGGACTACTCGTTGTTTCCGCCGCGGTGGCGGAGGAACGTCGGGATGTCGAGTTCGGCGTCGTTCGGGTTGAAGCTGAATCGCTCGCCACGCTCACGCTCGCGCGGCGGCTGGACCGACGGCTGCGAAGGCGTGCGCGGCGCGGCTCGCTCCGGAATCGTCGCGCGTTCCGGACGTGCGGCCGGCTGCGCGTAGTTCGACTGCGGCTGCACCGTGTACGGGCTCGACTGGCCCGTCGTGCGCGGACGCGGCTGCTCGATGAGCGGCGCGGCCGAACGCGCGCGATTCTGCACCGGCGGTTCGATGACCGCTTCGCGCCCGAAGCCGGTCGCGATGACGGTGACCTTGATCGCGTCACGCATGTCGGGGTTGATCACGGAGCCGAAGATGATGTTCGCGTCCTCGTGGGCCGCGTCCATGATCATCGTGGCTGCTTCGTTGATCTCGCCGAGACGCATGTCCGGGCCGCCCGTGAAGTTGATGAGGATGCCCGTTGCACCCTGCACCGACATGTTGTCGAGCAGCGGCGAGTTGATCGCCTGCGTGGCTGCGTCGAGCGCGCGACGATCGCCGCGGCCGAAGCCGATGCCCATGAGCGCCATGCCCATGTTCGTCATCACGGCCTTCACGTCCGCGAAGTCGACGTTGACCATGCCGGTCTGCTGGATGAGATCGGAGATGCCCTGCACGGCGTGCACGAGCACTTCGTCCGCCTTGCGGAACGCGTCCATCAGCGTGAGGTCCGGATCGTTCAGTCCGACCAGCTTCTGGTTCGGAATGGTGATCAGCGTGTCGACATGCTGCGCGAGTTCGTCGAGACCGCTCTCTGCGAACTTCGAGCGGCGACGCCCTTCGAACATGAACGGCTTCGTCACGACGCCGACGGTGAGCGCACCGAGGTCACGTGCGATCTGCGCGATGACCGGCGCTGCGCCCGTGCCCGTGCCGCCGCCCATGCCGGCAGTCACGAAGACCATGTCCGCGCCCTGCAGGCTGTCCTGAATGAGCTGGATGTCTTCCATCGCAGCCTTCTTGCCGATGTCCGGATTCGCACCCGCGCCGAGTCCCTTGGTGAGGGAACGACCGAGTTGAATACGCGTCGGCGCGGGGTTCGCGCTCAACGCCTGGATGTCGGTGTTCGCGACGATGAACTCGACGTCGGCGACTTGCGCCTCGATCATCGTTCGGATCGCATTGCCACCGGCGCCACCGACGCCAACGA
>CBIHQZ010000163.1:0-9597 GCA_966212315.1 uncultured Myxococcales bacterium | reverse complement strand
AGCGATGCCCCGCTCGATGGTGCAGCGCCTGGAGGCGTGTGTTCGTTCAACGCCGACTGCCGAGCCGACTCGCGATGTGCATGCGCGTCGGGCGATTGCCGCTGTGAAGTCGGCATGCGCGGGACGGGTCGCGCCGGGATCGATGCGTGCACCGACGGCAACGATTGCGAAACTGCCCTCTGCCTCGAAGGGGCATCGAACGCATTGGTCTGTTCGCAGCCGTGCCAGACCGCGGCCGAGTGCCCGGCATCGTTGCCGCGCTGCCTCGATGTGCCCTTCGTCGGTCGGATCTGCGCGCGCGATCCCGCCAGTGCCGGCGATGCGGGTGCGACCGATGCCGCGGTGATCGATGGCTGCACGGGCGCGTGTGCGACGACGACATTGAACGCATCGATCGGTGGACACACCGGCGCGCTCGATCGCGCGCAACACGGCACGTCCGGAACCGACGGCATCTACGTCGAAGCGCATTTCGGCGGCGATCCGGCGTGTCCGACGCAGACGTCGCCGACGCCCGCGCGAACGCTGGTGGTGAACGGTCTGCGATCGGCCGCGGCCGGAACAGTGCTCACCGAGGCCGACGGCGTGACGGCTTCACTGCTCGACTTCGACGGCAGTCTCACTTCGGCGCCGATCGATCGCGCCACGGCGGTGCGGGCCACGGCGCGTTACGTCGCGCGCGGCGCGTACGTGTCGTTCGACCTCGTCGCCACGTTTCCCGACGGCACCATCAGCGGCGGATTCTTCGCGCCGCATTGCGCATCGCTCGACGGGCAGTAATCGCTGCTCAGCCCGCTCGCTTCAACGGCGCAGTCGGCGGCACGACATCGTTGCTGGCCCGCTGAGCCGGTTCGGAGAACTCGAGCGCGTGCTTCAGCGCGGACTCCGCGCGGGCCGATACACGCCGCGCTTTCGCCAGAACGCGATCGAGCTCGGCGATCGCCAGCTGCCACGACGGTTGTGTGTTGGCGTCCATCGCATGGTGTGACGGCGCGTGCTGCGAACTCGATAAGCGCCGAGCCAGCGGCACGTGCGCGCGATCAGTTCGGGTCGGCGCAGCAACGGAAGCCAGTGGAATAGTCCCAGTGCGACGTCGCGTGCGCGGTGGTCGCGTAGAGACAACCCGGGCCGTTGATCATCGTGTCGACGTAGTACCCGCCGCGGAATGTGCCGGCCGGATCCGCGGTCCATTCGTGGAGGTTGCCCATCATGTCGAACGCGCCCTCTTGCGTGACGCATCCCGCATGCGATCCGGTGCGCGCGACGGTGTCGGCCTGCTGATTGATCCCGGGGTAGTCGATCTCCGAATAGATCCACGAATCGTTGGTGCCGAAGCACTCTGCGGCCGGATGCTGCGCGCGCGCGTCGTTGCACACGCCGGGCATGCGCGTGTTGCCGTACGGATACGTGAAGCTCGAAGCGCTGCGACACGCGCGAAGCCACTCGGTGTCCGCGCACAGACGCTTGCCCGCCTCGGCACATGCGGCCGCTGCCTGGGTGCCATTGATGTATCCCTGCGGGACCGCGTTTCGCAGCGACACTGCGCGCATCCGACGCGTCCCCGGGTTGTAGTAGGGCGACCACGACGCGCGCGTGCCGTCGGCGAACACTTCCTCGAGCGCCGCTTCGAATCGATCCACGCAGAACGCATCGACGCGCAACATGCCGGCCGGACATCCGCCCTCGCCGGGTTCTTCGGTGAGCCCCGCGTTCGGTGTGTCCATCGTCGCAGGGCACCAGTTGCCCATCGTCGTCGGGTCGCTCGTGCAGCACTGGATGTTCGCGGGGCCGGGGCAGTGACCCGGGGTCGCGACGCGCGGCGAAAGGCAGTCGCCGACGTCGATGCATTCGCCGACAGCCGCACCCACCATGCACATTGTCGATGCGTCGCTGCCGCCCGAGTCGCCGAGTGCATCGAAGGCATCCATCGAATTCGCTGCGTCGCTGGGAGAGTCATCGAACGCATCGAGCGCGACGAACGCATCGAGGGCGCCATCGATCGCGTCCGATGGAATCGCACCATCGAGTGCATCGGGCGCATCGTCATTGCCCGGTACCGACGCGCACGCCGCGAGCGACAGCGCGAAGACGGCGAGCGCCGCTCCACGCCATCGTCTCGACGGAGTGCGTTCACTCATGCGCGACGCCGGCGCCGGCTCGCGAGCGCGAGCGCCAGGGAGAGCGCACCGATCACGAGCGTGTGACCGCGACCATTCGAGCCCGGCGTGCTGCATCCACACGCGCCGCGATTCGCACCCGGACCGCCGTCGGCGCTGCCGTCGCGATTCGCGGATCCGTCTCGCATGCCGCCATCCATTCCGCCGTCACTCGTGCCGCCCGCATCGGTGTTGCCGGCATCCGGGCGTTCGTCGGGGATGCACATGCCCGCAGCGCAATGGAGGCCCGACTGGCAGGCCACGCCCGAGCACATGTCGCGCGCGCAATTGCCGCTCGCCGGATCGCACACCGTTCCGACCGGGCAGAACACGCCTTCACACGGGGCCACACAGCGCGGGGTGGCGCCGCTGCAGTCGCGCGTCGAACCGGCCGGGCAGGTCAGGTCGCTGCAACCGGGCGCTTCGCAACGGCCGCTCGTGGAACTGCACACCGACGGCGCCGCGCACGGAACGCACGAACAATCCGCGGCGCAACGACCGATGCCCGCGTTGTCCGCGATGCAGTGTTGATGCGCCGGGCACATCACGCCGAGGCACGGATCGAAACAGGCGCCGTCGCGACACACTTGCCCGGTGGGGCAGCGCGCACCCGCGCAAGGGTCCTGGCATCCGGTCGGACCGCAGATCTGCCCCGCGGGACACGTCACGCCGACGCACGCACTCGGCACGCAATAGCTCTGGCCGGCGTCGGCGCTCACGCAGGTGAAGTCGGCGGCGCACGCGCCTTCGAGGCAGCTCGGTACGCATCGCGAGCCGAAACACGTGGTGCCGGTGGGGCACATCGCAACCGTGCCGTCGCAATCGACGTCCGAGGTATTCGAGCACGTCTCGCGCGCGTTCGGATGGATGTGCGGGTCGGCGTCGTTGCAGTCGTTGCCGCCGCACGACATCGCGCGGTAGCCGTCGCCGTCCGCGTCGGGACAGATGCCGGTGTCGTCTTCGTTCAAGCCCGCGACCGCGTCGAGTTCGGCATCGAACGACCAGAACTGACAGGCGGGGCTCGGATTGCCGTTGTTTCCGGCGACTACCGAGGCGTAGCGGAACGTGAGTCCGCACGGCAGCGCGAACACCTGCACGATGCCGTCACGCTGCGTGGGATTGTTGAGATCGGGTTGGAAAGGATCCGCGGAAACGGGACTGTCGGGGATCCATCCCTGCAAGAATGCGCGAATGAGCAGCGACGGATTCCACTTGTTCGGATCGGGATTGTTTCGATCGGCTACTTCGGTGGCATTCGGATTGTCCGAGAGCCACACGGTGTACTCGAACGACTCGCACGGGAGCGGCACGTGGTCCGTGAACGGGAAGACCGCGACGCGGTTCGCTTCGCCGCCCAGATCGAAGATCGCGCCGTCCGCCGCGTTGAACATGGCCTGTTCGCCGTCGCACACGCGATCGCCGTCGGCGTGGCCCGCGGCGCCTACGTAGAAGCGATCGACCTCGCCGTTGTAGCAATCGAGGCCGTTCATCGTGTCTTCGTATCGATGATCCCAGTCGAAGACATACCCGGTTCCCGACGGAAACGCCGCGGGCGGTCCACCAGCCGGCGCGCAATATCCCGGCGGTGAACCCGTCCCGTAGTACAGCCACACGTTGTTGCCGTTGTACGCGCGGCTCACCGAGCGATTGATGTCCGTCGCCGAGCGCGGCGCACCCGCGACGAGATGCGCGAAGTTCAATCGGCGCGCGTCCATGCCGTCGCTGGTGGTGAACACACCGGTGCGTCGTTCGGCGACGTCGAGCGCGTCGAAGCAACGCTGACCACCCGGCATGCCGGTGGAGTCCGCGACGCACGCGCCGCAGTTCGGATCGACGGAGCCCGCGCCGCAACTCGAGCACACCCCCGTCACGGCCTGCGCATACGCGGCCTGCGGGACCAGAAGCGGTGTGGCGAGTGCAACGGTGACGGTGAGGGCAAGCGATGCGAGTGGATCGAGCGCGCGGCGCAGCATGCGTTCCACACTATTGCGCGGAGCGAGGATTACAAGCGCGGCGTGCATTCACGCGCGTGCGTGTCACGGGTCCGCCACATGCGGATACCATCGTGTCCATGTCGCATCAGTCGCCAGCGTCCGTTCGTTCGGTCGACGAGATCCCGATGGCGCCGGCGGTTCCACTGCTCGGGAGTCTTCCGCACATGGCACGCAACGCCACCGGCTTTCTCGAGCGGGTGCGACGTGAGCAAGGACCGATCGCGCGCGTTCGGTTCGGCCGTGCGGGCATGGTGCTGCTCACGCATCCGGACGATGTGAAACACGTGCTGCAGGACGCGAATCGGAACTACGTGCGCGGCACGTCGATCGACATGATCCGACCGATGCTCGGCAACGGGTTGCCCATGAGTGATCCGCCCTTCTGGCTGCGGCAGCGACGGATCATGCAACCGAGCTTTCAGCGACCGCGCATCGGCACGATGGTGACCACGATGAATCGCGTCGCGCGACGTCACCTCGATCCGCTTCGCGATGGCGACACGCGGCGAGCGCACGACGTGATGCTCTACATCGCGCGCGACGCGATCGTGGAGACGATGTTCGGCGAGCCGCTCGGCCGCGATCTGCAGGCACTCGACGAAGCATTGCTCGAGATCGAACGCTATGTGATGAGTCACATGCTCTTGCCGTTCACGGTGCCGCTCTGGCTGCCGCTTCCCGACAACCGTCGGTTCCGCGCCGCCATCGCGACCCTCGAACGGGTGGTGTACGGGTTGATCGATCAGCGCGAAGCGGGCGGCAATCGCCCGGGCGATCTGCTCGACGCATTGATGGACGGACGCGATCCCGAGACCGGTGAGCGCATGTCGCGGCGAGAGCTGCGCGACGAGGTGATGAACATCTTCTTCGCCGGCCACGAGACCACGGCCAACGCCCTCACGTGGGCGACCCTCGCACTCTCGAATCATCCGGCCGTGTGGGCGCGCGTGCGCGACGAGGTCGATCGCGTGCTCGGTGGACGCGAACCCGCTGCCGAGGACATCGCGAAACTCGAGTTCACCAACGCGGTCGTGCGCGAGACGCTGCGGCTCTATCCCGCCGCGTGGATGTTCGTACGCATGGCCGCGGACGACGATGTGATCCGCGGATACCGCATTCCGAAAGGGACGGCCGTGATGCTTTCGCCGTACGTCATGCATCGCAATCCCGAGTACTGGCCTGACCCGGAGCGCTTCGATCCCGAACGCTTCGTGCGCGATCCTTCGCTCGGTCTCGGCGGCGTGAAGAACTGGGCGTATCTGCCGTTCGGCGGCGGGCCGCACGTGTGCATCGGCAACCACTTCGCGATGACGGAAGCGACCATCGTGCTCGCGCTCCTCGCACAGCGCGGCACGCTGCGCGCGGTGCATCCCGAACGCGTGAAGCCGCGACCGGCGGCGACGTTGAAGGTCGCGGACGGACTGCCGGTGCGATTCGAAGCGCGGCGAGAGAACCGCGCGCAGCAGGGGGAATCATGAAGCGAACGAAGGCCGTGTTCGGATGCGTGGCATGGGCACTGGCGGCGTGCGGCGGGCCGGGAGGAAGCGACGGCGGCAACGATGCGATGACAACGACCGACGTGACCGGCATCCACACGCGCGGCGATGCGACCGGCGACACGACGCCGCCGACCGACGTGCCGACTGGGATCGACGCGATCGCACCGAGCGACGTGTCCACCGCCGCGTGCCCCGCCGCCGCGCTCGGTGCGCGACTGGGTCGATCGAGATTCCTCGTCGGCGGCGCGATGGAAGATGCGCAGTTCGCGATGGTGCCGTTCGATGTGCGCTATCGCTACCTCGCAGGCGATGTTCCGGCTGCCGGGCCGTGCGCGTCGTGCGCGTCGGGGTGCACGGTCAACGGTACGAGCTGCGCGAACAGCGGACCCGGATGCCCCTGGTGGGGGTGCTGGCAGTACGACGTGCCGCCGCCGGGTCGCTACGTCGCCGATCACATCACGGCGACTCGCGCCGCCAACGCGATTCCGATGATCAGCTACTACGTGTGGTTCACCGTCGCGGGGAGCGTCGAAGCGGCACCCGAGATCGCGGCGTTGAACGACGGGGCGCGCGTGCGGCGATACCTCGCGGACTGGCGCTTCGTCTGCACCACGGTCGGCGCCACCGACACGGGCCCGGTGATTCTCCACGTCGAGCCCGATTTGTGGGGATTCGCGCAGCAGGTGAACAACGATCCGTCCGCGATTCCCGCGGCCGTGAGTGCGGCGGGGCTCACGGAATGCGCGGGCCTCCCGGACACGGTCGCAGGATTCGCGCGGTGCATGTTGCGCATCGCGCGCACGAACGCGCCGCATGCACTGGTGGGCTTCCATGCGTCCGCGTGGGGCGCGGGTGACGATGCGCTCTACACGACGCAGAGCGGATTCGACGTGAACGCGCACGCCGATCGCACCGCTGCGTTCATGCGCGCACTCGGCGCGAACGAAGGCGATCTCGTGGTGGTCGAGATGAGCGATCGCGACTCGGGGTTCAACCATCGCTGGTTCGACGAGACGAATGCGACGGTGCCGAACTTCACCCGCGCCCTCGCGTGGCAGTCACGGCTGTCGCAGTCGATCGCGCTGCCCGCTCTCTACTGGCAGATCCCGTACGGACATCGTGGACTGCCGAACACCTGCGATCGCTACGAAGACAACCGCGTGGATTACTTCTTCGCTCACGCCGGCGAGTTCGCGGCATCGGGTGCGCTCGGCATCGCGTTCGGCGCCGGTGCGACGTGTCAGACCAACCCCGCGACCGACGACGGATTCTTCCTCTCGCACGCAGCGAGCTACTTCAGCGGAACACGTCCGTGCCTGTGTGGCCCGGCTGCGTGTCCCTGAGCACTCGACCGCGCGTTGACGCGAGCCCCGGTCACGCCGCGGTCCTCGCGCCCTCGCTCGCCGGACCTTCGATCACACGTCGCAACAACACCACCAGCACCGGACTCGCGAGCGTCGTGAGTCCCACCACGAGCCAGAGATTGCCACTCGCGCGCGGACCGACCGCGGGGCAATAGCGCGCGAGAAGCTCGCCCGACATCCACGACACCAGCGGTTTCGCCGCGAACATCGGAAGCTGCGAGAGGCCCATGTACGACGTCTCGCGACCGCGCGGTGCGATCGTGGCGATGTACTCGTAGAGACGTGGTGACCAGAGCGCTTCGCCGATCGAGAGCGTGACGATGAAGAGCACGTTGGCGGTGACCGTTGTCGAGAACGCCAGGAAGAAGACGCTGAACGACGTGATGAACGTGCCGATGATGATCGTCGCGTAGGCCGAGCGATGACGGGTGAACGCGGTCGCGAGCGGCGTCAGGAAGATGATCAGCAGCGGGTTGATCGACCAGTAAGTCGCGTAAGGGAACGTGCGGCCGAACTCGCGCGTCGCGTAGACGGGCCAGGTGAGATGCGCGTGCTGGAAGATGAGGCGCACGATCACCAGCAGCGTCATGAAGAGCAGGAAGCGATAGAAGGCGCGGTCGGCCATCACTTCGTAGAGGACCTTCAACGGATTGCGCGTCGCGGGCGCGGTCGTGGCGGCGCCGTCACGCACTGGCATCTTCGACTCGGGGCGCACGCCGAAGAACACGACGATCACCGAGAGGATCGATGCAATGGTCGAGATCGTGAAGATCGCCTGCGAGCTGCCGAACCGCCAATGAAGGCCGCCCGGGAGGATCACGTCGTGCGGATGCGGCATCCGTTTGCGCAGCGCGGACACAATGGGGCCGACGCCGACGGAGCCGATGTTGATCATCGTGTAGTAGATGCTGAAGCCGAATGCTGCGGTCGCGGGGCTCGTGTAGCGGCGAATGGCAGCGGTCTTGGTGGGGCTGGTCGACCCGGCGCCGAGGCTCATCGCGTAGAGCCCCAGGAGTGCGACGCCACGAGTGTCGGCGAACGACAAGAGGGCGCGACCGATCACACACGACGTGAAGCCGATGAGGAGCGTGCGGCGAACGCCGAGTACGTCGGCGATGGTCCCGGCGAAGAAGATGATGACCGTGTTCGCGAGGAGCCAGCGCGCCAGGACTTTGCCGGCGGTGATGTCGTCGTAGTGCAGATCCTCGCGGAGATAGAGAGAGAGCACGTCGTACACGCCGTAGTAGGCGAGGCATTCGAGCAGCGTGAGCACGAAGATCATCCACAGCTCGTGCGGTTCGTGACGAAGCGCGGCGAGGTCTTCGCGGAGCGAGCGGCGCGGTGCGTCGGCGGAGGCGGCGGTCATCGCGCGAGTATGCCGATCCGACGCGGGCGATTGGATCGAGAAGCGCACCGATGGCGCGGTAGAGTCGCCGCGACGCGTGAGTGATCGACGTACCGACGAAGCGAGTCGCTCCCGACGCGCGCCGATGGTCCTGGTCTTCGTGGCGCTGGCCTGCGCGATCGCGCTCGGGCTGTGGCTGCGCGCCGCGGCGTTTCGCATCGGCTACACGTTCGACGACTACGGGCATCTCGCCGCGCGACACGAAGCGTTTCCGGTGCATCGCGGGGCGTGGAATCTGTACGCGTACGTGTTCGATCGCCCGGCCGAACACGAAGCGCTGCGCGCGGCCGGCAATCTCCCGTGGTGGAGTCATCCGAACGTGCAGTTCGCGATGCTCCGTCCGCTCGCGAGTCTGCTCATCGCCTTCGACGATGCGGCCGCCCCGATCGATGCCCGCTTCGCGCATTTGCACTCGGCCTTCTGGTGGTGCGCGATGCTCGTCGCGTTCGCCCTCGCGCTGGCCCGGCGCGTCGACGCTGCAGTCGTTGCGGTCGGACTCTTCGTCGTCGCGCTCGCCGAGTCGAACACGCTCGCGCTCGCATGGATCGCCAACCGCACCGCGCTCGTGTCGCTCACGTTCGGGCTCGTCGCGCTCTCGTTCCACCGACTCGCCGCCGAGTCGCTGCGAAAGCGAGACAGCGTCGCCACCGCCATCGCTTGGACGCTCGCGCTCGCGGGCGGCGAGTACGCGATCGGACTCACGGCCTACTTCGTCACGCTCGAAGCATCCGCGCGCGGTCCCGGGCGTGCGCGTCGTCTCGCGGTGATCGCGATACCGCTCGCGCTCTACGCGCTCGCGCATCGACTCGGCGGATACGGTACGCGCGGCTCTGGCGCCTACATCGATCCCGTCCACGAATGGCCTCGCTTCGCGCACGCGTTTCCGGCGCGATTCGGTGAGCTGTTGCTCAATGCGTATGGCGGCGTGTCGATCGAGCGAATCGAACTGCTCGCGGCGCCACCGTGGCGCGTGCTCGCGGCCGGTCTCGCGGTCGCGGTGGTCGTCATCGCGCTGGCGTGGTGGTCGCTCGCGTCGAGTGAAACCACAGCGCGACGCACGACGCGCGCATGGATCGCGGCCGGTCCGCTCGCGCTGATCCCGATGACCGGCGGCTATCCGTCGCCGCGTCTCTCGATCACCGCGTCCATCGCCGTTGCGATCGCCGTCGCCCGAGAGCG
>CBIHQZ010000162.1:0-9633 GCA_966212315.1 uncultured Myxococcales bacterium | reverse complement strand
TCCCTGCCAATGAATTGGCGGGCTAGCGTTGCGATGTCGACCTTCGTCGACGCCGAAAAAATGCACTTTGCCACGATTGCGCACGGCACAGAGGCCTGCACCCAGTCGGCGAAGGCCCACGGCATCAAAGATAGCCGGCCAATTCATTTGGCAGGGGTTTTCATCGAGCGATGCCGCGATCGCGCGTCTATCGACAGCCTCGTCCGCGTGGGAGGGGTCGCGGCCGGTGCGTACCGCCCGTCCATGCGCCGCCGGCGGGGAGGGCCGGACCGAGGTCCCCGCTACGCCTCGGAACCGATCGCGCGCTTGAGCGGTTTGTTGAACGCCCAGATGCCGATGCCCGTCGCGACGCCGAGGCCCATGAGCAGCGCGAAGAACGAATCCTTCGGCCAGCGCGTGTAGAGCACGCCGATGTAGCCCGACAGAATGTTCCCGAAGAAGCTCGAGAGAAACCACATCCCCATCATCATCGAGACGATGCGCGCGGGCGCGACCTTGGTCACGAGTGAGAGCCCGATGGGCGAGAGATAGAGTTCACCGACGGTGAGCAACATCGTGCAGAACACCGGCCAGAACCAGCTGCCGCGGCCACCACCGACGACGCGCGCGCCGACGATCATCACGATGAACGAGAGCCCGAGCACGATGCAGCCGATCGCCATCTTCGAGACGCTGGTCGGCTCCTTCTTCTTCTCCGCCTGACGCTTCCACAGCGCCGTGAAGAATGGCGTGAGCGTGAAGATGAAGAACGGGTTCACCGATTGGAACCAGGTCGCGGGAATCGTGAAGCCAAAGATCGTCGGCCACACGGTCTGCTCGTCGGCCCACGTCTGCATCGTGTTGCCCTGCTGCTCGTACACGGCCCAGAACACGATGTTGAGCGCACACAGCGCGCAGAGCGCATAGATGCGTGCCCACTCGCTCTTCGTGAACGGCGCGGGCTTTTCCTTGACGGCCACGGTGGTCGAAGCGGTCTCGCGGTAACCGCTCGCGGCGAGGGCCTGCTTCTTCTTCATCATGTTGTCGGGCGCGAGGTACTTGTTCCCTGCGACGAGGTACAGGATCACGCCGAGCACCATGCCGACGCCCGCGGCGCCGAAGCCGTAGTGCCAGCCGTAGACGGTCGCGAGCGTGCCGCACACGAAGTTGCAGAGGAACGCGCCCAGGTTGATGCCGACGTAGAAGATCGAGAACGCGCGGTCGCGGCGCGGATCGCCGGGTGCGTAGAGATTGCCGACCTGCGTGGAGATGTTCGGCTTGAACGCGCCGTTGCCGACGATGAGGAACGCGAGAGCGACGTAGAACCAGTTCTCGAACGCCATCACGAAGTGACCGATGGCCATGAGAATGCCGCCGACGACGACGGTCTTCCGCTGCCCGAGAAAGCGGTCCGCCACGATGCCGCCGAGCAAGGGCGTGAGATAGACGAGGCCCGTGTACCAGCCGTACACGATGGACGCTTGGATCGCCGCCGCCTGCACCGCCGAGAGCCCGCTCGGATGCATGCCCGGGAGGATCGATTCGATGCCGTGGATGCCGAGCACGAGGTTCGGGTCGCCGGGGATGCGCAGCGGTTTGCCCTGGTAGACCTGCCGCATCGTGACGAACAAGTAGTTCGCCATGTAGAGCTTCAGCAGGCCGCGCATGCCGTAGTACGAGAAGCGCTCCCACATCTCGGTGAAGAACAGGATGAAGAGCCCCGGCGGATGACCGACGCGCTTCTCGAAGTTCGTGACCGGGACAGGCGGCGCGGACGGATCGCCGGCGGTGAGATCGGCAGTGCTCATGGGTGGGCGCGACGATACGACAAACCCGTCGGTGCGCGCGCGTTGTTCGCTGTGCAGCCGTTCGCCATGCGGGTCCGTCGCGCCTCGGCTACTGTGTCGATCACGATGATCGTGAAGATGTGCAAGGTCGGTCTCACGCGGCTCGGCGCCGACGCGCAGGAAACGCTGTTCGACGCGCTGCGTGAGCGGGACTGCTCGCCGGTCGCGAAGGACTGCATGGATCGTTGCAAGGTCTGCGAGACGGGTTCGCTCGTGGCCACGGTCGACGGCATGCCCGTCGCCGCGCGCGATGGGGCCGAGCTGCTGACGCAGGTCGAAGCGCTCGCGGAGTCGTGATGCGCGCGGTACGTGCCGTCATCGCCGTCGTCGCATTCGCCGCGCTCGCGACGTCATGCACGCACACCGACGAGACATGCCCGTGGACCGGCGCCGGCTCGACGACGCTGACCATCGAGGGCGGCGGCACCGTCATCGGCGACACCGCGTCCGGGAACTGTTCCTCGGGCGCATACCTGAACGATGCGAACCACGCGCTCGAAGCGACGATCTGCGGCGCACGTTTCGGATTCACGGTCTCGCTCGCCGCGGACGATCACGACATCGGCGCGCGAACACTCGGCCCCGAGATTCCGATCGCATCGACGGCGGCGCGCATCGAATTCACCGCCGAAACACCCGATGGCAACGCTTCGTACGAGAGCGAATCGAACAACAGCGGGACCTTCGCCGTGACGCAGAACTACTTTCGCCGCGGTGACGAAGCGCTCGCGGGCGAACTCCATGCCGTCACGCTCGCGCTGCGCGTATGCACCGCCACTTCGTGCCCACAATTCCCCGCCCGCATCACGCTCACGGGACAATTTCGCGCGCTCGCTCACTGACCGCTGCCCGACGCGATTGCGGTACGCGCGCCACCATCGCACCCTAGCTCGTGCCGATGCTTCGACTCTTCTCGCTCGCCGCGCTCTCTGCCATCTCGCTCGCGGTCGTCACCTGCTCGCCGGCGCGGACGTTCATCGATTCGGGGCCGCCACCCCGCGACGTGCAGCAACAACCCGACGCCGCGCCGTGGATCGATTGCGTGCCGGGCCAGGTGCGATGCGACGGCGAGCGGTTTCAACGCTGCCTCGCCGACGGTGAACTCACGCGAGTCGAGACCGACGACTGCGGCGCGCGCCAGCAAGCGTGCGTCGATCCGGTCGGCTGCATGCCGTGTCGCATCGGCCAGCTGAGTTGCACGCCCGACGAAGGCGCGGTGTTGCGCTGCGCCGACGACATGAGCGGCTTCGTGCCCGATCACGATTGCGACACAGTGAGCGGTCTGTTCTGTCGCGGTGGAATGTGCCGAACGTTGTGCGACACCGATGACGTCGTGGGCACCAACATCGGGTGCGAGTACTACGCGGCGGATCTCGACAACGCGCAGCTCGGCGCCGGCGAATCGGCGGCGTCGCAGCAGTACTCGGTGGTGGTGTCGAACCCCGATCCCATTCACACCGCGCGCGTTCGCATCGAGTGGAACACTGCACCGCAGGGAGAGAACCCGCGCACCGCAATGGTCGCGTCGGCCGTGATTCCGCCCAACGATCTCGAGTCGTTCCCGCTCCCTGCGCGCGAGGTCGATTGCAGCGCGCCCGGCACGTTCAACACCGGCACCGGCACATGCCTCTCGTCGCAGGCGTATCGCATCACGTCGACGATTCCGGTGATCGCGTTCCAGTTCAATCCGTTCCAGAACGAGTACGCGTTCTCGAACGACGCGAGCATGTTGATCCCGACGAACTCGGTGCAGGGCGACTACCTCGTGATGGGCTGGCCGCAGACGCTGGCGTCTTCACCGCCCGAGATCGTGCTCAATCCGACGAACCCGAACGACCTGCGCGGCTTCGTCACGATCGTCGGCACGCGCGCCGGCACGCATCTGCACGTGGTGCCGCGCGCCGATGTGCTCCCGGGCGGGCCGCTCACATCGCGCGGTCTCGCGGGGCAGCCGATCGACATCACGCTCGGCGCGTTCGACGTGTTCAATCTCGAGACCGACGGCTTCCTCGCCGACCTCACTGGCACCGTGGTGCAAGCCGACGGACCGGTGGTGGTCTTCTCGGGGAGCGAGTGCAGCGACGTGCCCGCGTGGATGGATCTCAACGACCGGCGTTGTTGCTGCGATCATCTCGAGGCGCAGCAGTTCCCGCGCAACACCGTCGGTACGCACTACATCGCGACCCACACGCCGTATCGCACGCGCATCGTCCACGATGCGGGCGCGCCCATCGCCGTGATCGATCGCGAGCCGGAGTACTTTCGCGTGCTGGCCGTCACCGCGGGATCGACGCACGTGCGCACCACCCTCCCCTCGATGCCCGACGACATCGCGAGCGCGCCGCTCGAGTTCGACCTGATGGAGGGCGAGGTCCGAACACTCACGGCCTACGGTCCGTTCGAAGTGAACGCCAACGCGCCGGTGAGCGTGGCGAGCTTCATGTCGTCGCAGGGGAACACAGGCATCCCGCTGAGCTACCCCGGCGGCGACGGCTCGTTCATTCCGCAAGTAGCGATCGAGCAGTGGCGAACTTCGTACGTGTTCCTCGTGCCGCAGAACTACGCGTTCGATTTCGTGCAGATCGTCGCGCCCGCCGGGACCGACGTGCGCATGGACGGCGAGCCGCTTCCGCCCGGCGATTGCGAACATCTGCGGGGCGACGGATGTGTAACGACGCTCACGCACACGTGTCCGCCGAGTCAGTACGACGTCTACAACTGCCAACTCTCGTACCCACGCATCGATCCATCGCTGCCGTATCCGCAGAACCTGGATCAAGGGCGGCAGGGTGATGGCGTGCACTCGGTGACCACGTCGGCCCCGTCCGCGGTGCAGGTGACAGGATTCGATCTGCGCGTGTCGTACGGCTATCCGGCGGGTGCACGGCTGCGGCCGTTGTTCTGAGAACTCGCTCGCAGCGACGCCGCGAACTGCAGTAAAGCGGCGGTGGAAAGGCCGACGCTCAACCCCGTCCGAACAGGTCGTCGACCGACACAGCCGACACTGCTCGCTCGAGCCACTGGTCGAGTGTCGGCATGTCGATGCACGTTTCGATCTGCGCTCGCTGCTCGGGGGAGAGAGCGAGCCCACGTGCCGCCAGCACCGTCAGCAGGGCACGCTTCGCACCCTCTGCTCTGCCGCGTGCTTCGCCATCGGCTCTCCCGCGTGCTTCGGCGATCGCTTCCAGCTCCATTCGCAACGCCCGAAACGCCGGGCTCTCCGGAATCGCATTCGCATTCATGACCCACTTCTCCCTCAGCCATTCGATCATCGACGCGTCGAGCACATTCAAGATGCTTCGGACGAGCGTGGCACGCAACGGCTCGGACTCGCTCCGTTCGACCGTCGCGATCGCGCGCTCGACGACGCGTCGGGCCTTCGGGCCATGCCTGTCGTGCACAGCCCACGCAGCGAACAGCGCCAACTCCGGTCGTCCCGTTGCAAGCAATGCTTCGGCCTCGTCCCCGGTCAGCAAGACCACGATCGGCGCGAGCGAGAGCCGAGTCCCGCCTGCCCCTTCGAACTCGACCGCTCGCGCGCTCCACCGGGCAACATGCCGCTCGTGCGTGATGATCACGACGTCGCCCATCACTCGCCGCTGGTCGAGCATGAGCGACGCCGCGACGAGCACTCGGCGTCCCTTGTCGTCTTCGCGACCGAGCTGCACTTCGACCAGCGCCCAAGCGCTCGACTCGTTCGCGACGAGCACCAGATCCGGGTGTACCTCCACCGGGTCGACCATCCGAAGCGCCGTGTCCGCCGGAACCATGTTCGGCGCGAGCCGGCGATGACCGAGCGCGACCAGCAGCGCATCGAGCCATTCGGGGTGATCGCGCAGCGCGGCGATCGCGATTTCGTGAGCGGGACTCGGCATCGCGATCCTGTAGCGACGACGTCTCGAGCCCGCAAATCAGCGTAGACGGACTATGTCACGCGGTCCGGCCACGGCACCGCCCCTCCATCCGGGCGCGCTCGCATCGACTCGCAGTCGCCCGCGACCGGATCGGTCGTCGTCACTCACTCGACGACGAAACGACCGATCAGCGGTACGTGGTCCGACAGTCCGTGAAACGGGTTCTCGCGATCGCCGAACGTGCGCGAGCCGTCGAGATCCAGCCAGCGCACACCGTGTCCGTGGAACATGTGATCGAGGTGCATTCGCAACCGCATGAAGCCCGCGGTCGGGAACGCGCGGGTATCGCGCGGGTCGAGCAGCCCCGAGACGAGCTGCGGGCACGCGAGCCCCGCGTCGCTCGTGAGGTACTGGAACACCGGTGAAAACGGGGCGGTGTTGAAGTCACCGCACACCACGAAGGGGTCGCGCTCGGAGCGGGCGCGAATGAACGTCGCCAGCGTGTGCGCTTCTCGCAACTGATTCGCGCCGAATCCCATCTTCGCGCTTTCGAGCCAGAACTTGCGCGCGAAAGGCGTCGGCAGACTGAGATGCGTGTTGAACACGTGCACGCGCCGCCCGTCGCCGTCGACCAGTTGAGCGTGCGCGCAGATGCGGCTCTGCTTGCGATCCTTGAAGCGCGCGACGTGGTGATGCGTGATGGCCTGCGGTGAGGCCGCGTTGTGCCCTTCGATCGCGAAGCGCTTCACGTTGACCAGCATCGCGAGCCCGGTGGTGTAGACCGGAAGCGAACCGACGCCGAATGTATGCGCGCGAAAGTAGATCGCCTCGTACGGGAAGGGCCGCACGTTGCGCGAGAAGACCTCTTCGAAGCGCGCCATGAACGCTTCGAGCTGTGTTTCCTCGTCGTGTGCCGAACGATGCACGACACGGGATCGCACCGAGATCGTCTCGACCTCTTGCAGGCAGATCACATCCGGTAGCGGATCGAGCACTGCGAGCTGTTCGGCGATGTAGCGCTTCGACCGCGACGTACTGCCGAGGCCACGCAACGCATGCCCGAAGTACCGGACGTTGTAGCTGACGATGCGAATGGGTTGCGACGTGGAGCGCATGCGCGGTGCGTTCGCGAACCTAACACCCGCGCTCGCGATCGGACGTGATCCAGGTCGTCCTCCGTGAAGCTGTCGAAAAGTGGCGAGGCGAATCGCGCCCATGGCATGGCGCTCGGGTGGGGCCCGCATTTGCGCGGGCCGTTGGACGGAGGTCGTGGGTGATGGTTCAGGCGGCGTGGGGTCCATCGGCTCGGGCATTGATCGATCGCGCATTTGCTCTCGCGGTCGAACGCGGCGCACGTGTCTCGACGCTGCACCTCGCGGTCGCCGTGCTCGAGTCGGGTAGCGACGGCGCGAAGCTGCTGCAAGCGCGCGGCGTTCGTGCGCAGGACCTTCGCTCCGCCGGCAAAGTCCATCCCGAGAAGCCCGGGACGTTCGAGGCCGTGCAGTCCCTCGCCCGCGAAATCGCAGCAACGCGCGCTGCCGAACCGTCCGCTACGCACCTGCTGGTGGCGGCTCTCGGCCAGCAACACACCGCGCTCGCGGCCGTTGTGCAGCAGCTCGGCTGCGATCCGATTCAGCTCGCCGACGAAGCGATGAAGTTCGGCGCGACGCAGCGTCCCTCGCAGGTCGGCATCCTTCATTCGGGCGCGTCGACGCGTGCGAATACCGCGGATCGGAACGCCGATCGCGAACTCGAAGCGGTGGCTCGCACCTCGCGCCGCACCACGCTTCCGCCGATTCCCGGCAAGATCCTCTCGACCGCTCCGCCGGCGGACACCAAGTCGCACGGCCGTCGCCAGCAGCACGCGATCCCCGCGGTGAACTCACCCGGATCGCGCGACACCCCGACGCACGGCGTGGTTCTCCCGCCGCTGAAGTTCTCGCGCGACGCCAGCGCGGCGACACCGCAGGCGCCGGTGCAGAGCACGCGCTCGGCGACCAGTTCGCAGCTCGGCATCGAGTCGAAGTCGTCCAAGTCGCACGCACGCCATAAGCAGGAGCGCACCGAGCACGATCTCGATCCGCGCACGTTTCCGGCCCTCACGATGTTTGCGCGCAATCTCTCCGCGGATCACGCGCGCGGAACACTCGATCCGATGGTGGGACGCGATGCGCAGAAGATCCGTGTGCTCGATGCCACGGGACGGCGCGAAGGGCGCGGTGCATTGATCGTCGGACCATCGGGCGTGGGCAAGAGCACGCTGCTGCGATCGGTCGCGCGAGAGCCCGGTGGCCGCGCGGTGATCTTGCTGCGTCACGCCGAAGTGTGTGCGCAAGCGCGCGCGCCGCAGGGGGCCGAGAAGATCCGGATGCTGGTCGACGAACTCGTGAAGGCGAGCGAGAAGATCATCGTCGCGCTCGATCCGATCGCACCGTGGTTCACGACTCGTGATGCGCCCGACGACGTGGTGGTCGAACTGCGCTCGGCACTTTCTTCGGGAAAGCTCGCGTGGCTCGGCACCGGCACGACCGAGGAACTGAAGAAGCTCGCCGACGCGGAGCCGTGGCTCGAACGCGGCGCGGTGCGAGTGGAACTCGAAGAGCCGACCGGCGAAGTGCTGCGCGAAATGGTGCGTGCGTTCGGTCCGGCGATCAGCGCGCATCACGGCGTGGTGGTCGATCCCGCGGTGCTCGATCACGCGGTGGAACTCAGCGAGCGATATCTGGGCAACCGCGCGCAGCCCGATCGCGCGCTCAACGTGCTGGACATGGCGCTCGCTCGCGCACGTCGCGTGAAACTTCCCGCGCTCTCGCGACTCGATCTCGCCGCGGTGGTGTCCGAGCTGGGCGGCATTCCCTTCGATCGCGTCGCTGCGACGGATCAAGAGCGACTGCTCTCACTCGAAGCGGTCCTCGCGTCGCGCGTCGTCGGTCATGGACACGCCATCACTCGCGTCGCACAGACCCTGCGACGCAACGCGGTTGGCTTCCGCGGCAGCCGGCCCATCGGCACGTTCCTCTTTCTCGGACCGACCGGCGTCGGCAAGACCGAGACTGCCAAGGCGATCGCGGACGCACTGTTTCCGGGCGCGAACGCGATGACCCGCTTCGACATGGCGGAGTTCTCCGAGCCGCACACCGTTGCGCGACTCGTCGGCGCTCCGCCCGGTTACGTCGGCTATCACGATGGTGGACAGCTCACCGAAGCGGTGCGGCGCCGCCCGTTCCAACTCATTCTTCTCGACGAGATCGAGAAGGCGCATCGCGACGTGCTCGAATCGCTGCTCGCGTTGCTCGACGAAGGTCGCATGACCGACGGGCGCGGTCGCACGGTCGACTTCCGCAACACCGTGATCGTGATGACGTCGAACCTCGGTGCCGACCTGTTCGAACAGAAGCTCACCGCGCCGCGTTCGCGCACGATCGGATTCGGTGCGAATGCCTCCGCGAACGATCGCGATGCCGACACCGCGTTGGTCGATCGCGTGCGCGATGCCGCCCGTGCAGCGATGCCGCCGGAACTGTGGAACCGCATCGACGATCCGGTGGTGTTCGCAGCGCTGACACGCGACGAAGTCAGTGAAATCGCGCGGCGTCTTCTGGCCCAGAGCTTCGAACGTCTCGAGCGCGAGACGGGGATCCAGGCTGTCGCAACGCCGGCGGTCATCGATCTGCTGCTCGACAACGGTGGCTTCGAACCGACACTCGGCGCGCGACCGATGCGGCGCGCGATCGCGCGATTGGTCGAAGCGCCGGTCGCGGATGCGGTACTGCGCGGCACGATTCGTCGTGGCGATCTGGTGACGCTCGAGACCAAGGACTGGGGCGTTTCCGTGCGTGTCGGCGCGCGCGAGTAGCGGGGCGCGGACCTCACCCCCGAACGAACTTCACGAACACCTCACGATTGCCCGCGGGCCCCGCGACCGGGCTGTCGCAACGTCCGTCCTCGCGCAA
>CBIHQZ010000161.1:0-9658 GCA_966212315.1 uncultured Myxococcales bacterium | reverse complement strand
TGAACTCGCTTCGCCGAAGGGTGAATGGCCGTCGTGCTACGGTTCGTCCGTGCGGTCGATCGGCGTGTTGGTGGCTGTTCTCTCGATGGAATCCGTCGCTGCCGCGCAATCGACGCGTACGCAGCGGGCGGGGTTAGTAACGCCCGCACCTGCGAGTGTCGAGGGGCGCGTCACTGCTGCGCGCGATGCGTTCGCCGCGGGGAACTTCGCGCGGGCCGAAACGCTCATCGCGCGACTTCCAGCTCGAGTACGTGCACGCGACGACATCGCGTGGCTGGCGATTCGAGCACGCGCCGCGATCGTCGCCCTCCCCGTCGAGCCGGGTGCAATTCGCACGCTCGCTGCCGCTGCGCAGAACGACGCGACGGCATTGCATCGCCGGGTCGCGCGCTACGCGGAGACCCACGCCACCGAGGCGGACCCGTGGCTCCTTCGCGCGCATATCGAAATCGGTCTCGGCAATCTCGACGGCGCGCTCGCCTCGCTCGACACGTACACCCGCCTTCGCCGCGAAGATCCTATCGGCGAGAACGATCGCGCGATGGTGCTCGTCGCACTTCACCGCCTGCCCGACGCCGAAGAGTCGCTCGAACGCGCGACGCAACTCGCACCGCACGACGCCGAGCCCTGGGACAATCTCGGCGCCGTGCATCTCGCGCGGGGAGAAGGTGAACGCGCCGTTCGCGCATTCGAGCACGCCATCGAAGCCGAACCCACGAACGCGCGCTTTCGCTCCGACCTGGGTTCCGCGCTGCTCGCGACCGGGCACGCCGAGCGCGCGGTCGAGTCGTATCGCCGTGCCGCGGAGCTGGCGCCGACGGACGGGGTGGTTCTCTCGAATCTCGGGTACGCGCTCTCCCTCGCGAACCGACTCGATGACGCGATCGTCACGCTTCGACACGCGGTCGAGGTCGCGCCGCGCGGTGTAGGCGGCTGGTACAACCTCGGCGTTGTTCTCGCGCGCCGCGGGGACACGACCGGCGCAAGCGACTCGTTTCGACACGCCCTCGCAATCGACGCCAACGATGCGCGTGCGCGGGCCGCACTCGATGCCCTCGCGACATCACCGTCGACGCATCCGTAGCGCGCGCGAACGCACCAACGCGCGTCGGTGACGGATGACAGCGCGCGGCAGCTCGGCACCTCGTTCGCACCGCCCGTTCCTCCATGCGCTTTCTGCGCAGCCCTTCGAGGAAATGCATGCCGAACGTCCATCGTCTCGCCCGCGTCGTCCTCTCGATCACAGCGCTCGCCACGAGCGTTGCGGCCTGTCACGCACACGCGCCACCGCGCCACGTTGCGTTCAACCGCGGTGGCGGTCCGCAGCAGATCCCGACCGATGTCCATGCCGGCGAAACACTCGACGCCGACGATTCGTTCGCGGTTGTCTCCGGCGGATGCCGGTACACCGCGACGCTGACGGGTCGCGTCGAACAAACGCGCTACGGGTCCGCCGGCGAACCGTTCGGTGCACGCACGTATTCGCCGACGGTGACCGTCGATGCACGCGCGCAATGCGATGCCGGGAGCGCGACGGGCGAAAGTGTGTCGACGCTCGCATCCGAAGGGATGAGCCGCGAACAACTGCTTCGTGATCTCGCGGGCACTGGCATCGTCTCGGTGCGCATCGAAGGACGACCGTGCACGCTGCGCCCGCGTTTCACGATCGATTCGTCGAGCGTGCGCGTCACGGGCGTCGACGTGGGCTGCAGCGAGGCAGAGTGAAGCGCGCGCCCGATGGCTCGGCTACGTCCGCACGATGGGCGGATCGGTCGGCCGGCGCGGGCGCACCACGCGTCGGTCGTATGCACTCGTCGCTTGCCCCACCAGTCGCTGCCAGCCTGCGTGCATCGATGGATTCGCGTTGTCGTCCAACTTGAATCCGATCCGCGACGAGTCACCCCATGCGATCGATCCGAGCGCCGCGAAGTGCGCGCCATCGACGTCGTACTCGAGCGCAACGGGCGTCCCCGGCACGATGTTGGCCGGCACCGCGATCAACGCGCCGCCGTTGCTCACGTCGTGAATCGTCGCGTGCATCAACCGCCCCGTTCCGCGTCCTCGCGTCGAGAGATACACCCGCTGCTCGGCCGGGTAGCGCAGCGTGCCGCGCAGTGATCCTTCCGATGCGCCCGCGGCCCATCGCTGAAGGAATCGATACCGTTCGTTCTGATTCGCGAGCAACCGCACGCCGAGCCCCGCCGTGAGTTCTGGCGCGCGCGAAACGCCGACGCGACGCCACTGCACCACCCCCTCGACGAAGAGCCCCACTCGCATGCCCTTCGCCGTGACCCGCACGAGAACGCGGGAGCCCGAGGTCACGTCGTAGTTGCCCTCGACGAAGAGCCCGCCCTCGACAAACGTGTCCAGCAACCCCTCTCGCAGCGCTGCGCGATCCGCGAACACCGTGTCGATCGCATCCATCTCGTCGCCCCCGTACGCATGGTGACGAATCTCGGCCGCAATTTCCAGCCATGCTTCCGTGACGCGGTGTCACGAGAGAGTCTCGATTGTTGTCTCGACGCCGACGCGAACCGGTTAACCTCCCGACCATGCTTCGGGTCGACGCGCACGGGGTGACCGACGTCGGACGCAAGCGTAAGCACAACGAAGATGCTTACCTCGCGGTGCCCGAACTCGGCCTGTTCGTGGTGGCCGACGGTCTCGGCGGACACGCGAGCGGCGAAGTCGCATCGGCCGAAGCGGTCGATTCGATTCACGCCTGGGTGCTTTCCAACCGACGCGTACTCGATCGCCTTCGCATCGATCCCGATGACCCCGACGTACTCGACGAAGCGCGCGGCATGGTCGAAGCGGCGGTCAAAGCCGCCACGTACCATGTGTTCGGTCTCGCACAGGTCGATGCGCGTCGTCGCGGAATGGGGACGACCGTCTCGGTGATGTGCATCGCGGGCGACACCGCTGTCCTCGCGCACGTCGGCGACTCGCGGGTCTACCGGCTGCGCGACGGTGGACTGCGACAGCTCACCCACGATCACACCCTCGTTGCGATGCAAGTGCGCGACGGCCTGCTCACCGCGGCAGAGGCCGCGAAAGCGAAGCACCGCAACGTCATCACGCGCGCCGTCGGCAGCCACGAATACGTGCAGGTCGACACCGCCGCGGTGACGGTCACGCCGGGCGACGTGTTCCTGCTCTGCACCGACGGACTGCACGGCTATCTCCGGGACGAGGAGGCATTCGAGTACCTCGGTCTCCCTGCTGCACAGGCCGCACAGCGACTGATCGATCTGGCAAACGAGCGCGGCGGCAAGGACAACATCACCGCCCTGGTCGTGCGCGTCGAGAACGTCTGACTTTCGCGGGCGCGCATTGCTCGCGCCGCCCGAGCGATGGCACAGTCAGCACGTGCGCAATCCTTGGCTCCGCTTCGTGTTGGCCTCGGCGTTCGCGTCGAGCGTCGGCTGCCGCGTCTACAACCCCGACCTGCTGCATCGCGACGGATCTCGCGATGGTTCGGATGCCGCCGTCGACGGCGCGGACGTCACGGTCGACGGCCCGGTCGTCACCGATGGCGGCGACGCGCATGACAGCGGCAACGACGACGTGTTGCTCGTCGACGCCAGCGACGCACCGACGGACACGCCGATCGCTGCAACCTGCGCGACGTTGCTCGCCGCGGGCACGCCGTGCATCGAACCGTTCACCGGGCACAACGCGCCCGCCGATGATCCGCGCCTGCTCTCGCCGTTCAGCATCGCCGTGAGCGCCGACTCGAATCCGCTCGTCGCGATCGGCGACCTCGGAACGGGCCGCGTGCTGGGCTATGCGCAAGACGGCACGATGCCGGTGCGACTCGCAGGGACCGGGATCGTCGCGGTCCCGGCCGCCGATGGACCCGCCCTGTCGACTTCACTGGCATCGCCGTCCTCGAGCGTGTTTCTCCCGAGCGGCGATCTCGTGATCGGCGATTCGATCGCGCACACGCTGTACCTCCTTCGTCGCGGCGTCGGACGGCTCGAACGCTACGGAACGCTCAGCTTCCAGGAAGGCCCGAACGCGCTCGGCCTGCTCGACACGAACACGCTCCTGGTCGCCGCGGACAATCGGATCTACACGGTCAACATCGCGAGTGGGACGCCGGGCGCGCCGACCGCGTTCGCCGGTTGCGGTCTCGGGTGCCGCGGATTCAACGCAACCGCGATGGCGGGAAACCAGACGCTCTTCGACTCGCCCACCGGCGTCGATGCCGATGCCAGCTACGTGTACATCGCCGACTCGCGGAACTGCCGCATTCGCCGCGTCGCACGGGCGTCGAGCAACATGACGGTGACCGTCTTCGCGGGAACGACCTGCGACCCGCGCGCGGACATTCTTGGCGGAACGGGTCAGCCCATCGCCGCGGGCATGGCGCACCTCGGTCCGATCGGTGACGTGAAGGTCGGCTTCAACGGCTTCGTCTACTTCACCGACCCCACCTCGCACTGCGCGATTCTCGAAGTCCCCACCTCGGGACCGCTCGCCAATCAGGTTCGTGTGGTCGCGGGCAGCTCGATGGGCTGCGGCGTCGTCGGCACCGGCGGTGTCGCGCTCGGCCGCCTCGGAGCGCTCGGAATCAGCGACGACCGCACCACGCTGTTCTTCGTCGAAGCGCAGTCGCAGCGCATCGGTCGCATTCAGCTCAACGGCCCCGGCGGCGCGGGACTTCCGACGTTCGCGATCTCGCCCGGCGCGACACCGGGGATGACCGAGACGGCGGAACACTGGCGCGCGGGTGGCGTGTCGGGTCTCGCGACGACGGGATCCGAGGCCGATCCGACGGTGTACTGGGCGGGCGGACTCGAGCAGCGCGTGTATCGCTCGTCGTCGTCGGGCCTCGCGATCTACACGGGCAACGGTCGACAGCGCCTGATTCCGCCGATTCCGGCCGCGAATCTGGAGCCCAGTGTGTTCGCCGGACTGGGATACGGCGATGGCCGACTGGTGATGGGCTTGCAGTCGCACGCGGCGGTGGCCGCGGCGATGGGAACCGCGGTGTTCCGAGTCGCCGGAACCTACGACGTGAGTGGCGAGCCGACGGGCGCCGGTGCCGCAACGAGTGATCCGATCACTGCGCCGGCGTGGCCGATCATTCATTCCAGCAACCTGTACTTCGGCTCGCAGGGACCTGCGCCGCGCGTTTACCGCGTGGCCGCACTCGACGGCACGACGCCGATCGTTCCCGTCGCGGGCGTAGGTTCAGGCGATGGTGGCGTGCCCACCGGTGGCAATTCCGTTCCCGCGACGAGCGCAGCGATCGCACGCCCCGCGGGGCTGGCGTTCGATGCGAGCGACAATCTCTACATCGCGGATCCCGTCTCGCACGTCGTGTGGCGCGCGAGCGCCGGCACGATCTCGATCGTGGCGGGCCTGCACAATCAGCTGACGCCACTCGACGATGCCGAGAACGACGCACTCGGCGTGGCGATCCCCGATCCGCAGGGACTCGCATTCGACGGCGCTCACACGCTCTACATCGCCGACCGCGCGACGCATCGTATCCGCGCGTTCGACACAGTTTCGCTCCGCATGCGGACCGTCGCGGGCGCCGGGACCGATGCGCGCGATTTCATCGCGGCCTCGACGAGCGCCATCGGCGAAGTGTCCGCGCTCTCGACCCTCGGCAACCGCGTGTACTTCGGCGAATGGGACACCGGTCGCGTGCGCGTGTTGCGCATGGCGCCCTGACCGACTGCTCTACCGGCACATCACGTTCGCGACGACTGGCACTTCGCGAGAGCGCGCGAGCGTGCACGAGTCGCCGTAGAGCGTGAGTTCGCCGTAGCCCTGATCACTCCAGTCCCACCCGTTCTGATGCGTGCGGTCGCGTGCGATCGGCGTTCCCGCGACGGTGATCTGGATCGCATCCGGATCGTCGGGACGCGACGGCGTGACGTATGCGCACTGCGCGATGGTGTTCACGATCCCCTGAAATGCCGCACGCAATGCTTCCTCGCGCGACACGTCGTAGAACTGCTCCGGGCCGTCCGGATTGGTGCGCTGCCCCGCGACCGCCATGCGGTTGAGCGCATCGGTCAGCGAAGGTTCCGCGTCGTCGCGCATGCCGATCACGTACGTGTAGACGTTGTTCGCGGCGAGCGACGCGATCGCCTCGACGGTGCGGTCCGCGTCCGAGCAGACCAGCGGCCCATCGGCGTCGTCGTTCGAGCACGGCGGACCGAATCCACCGAGGCACGCGCACGTGAGCGCATGCGCGTCGCGGTCGCAGTTCGGACCGCCGTCGGTCGCGAGCACTACGTATTTCGCCAGCGATCGGTCGGTGCTCGACGCGAACCGGCTGCCCGCGACACGGAGCGCGTCGAACGTGGGCGTGCCACCCCATGGTTGCGTCGTCCGGAAGTAGCCGACGATCTCGCTCGCGGTGCCTCGCGCCGGGGCGACGTCGGCGTTCGAGCGGGTGTCACACGCGATACTGATCGGGTCGAATGTCGAACCGCGAGTGCGCGGATAGAAGATCGCGCCGATGTCGACGGTGGCCTCGATCGGCGGCAGCGCCGAGGCAATCGCATCGCGCACGCCCGTCCAGCGCGTCCCTCCGCCGGTCGTCCCCGGCAGGGGCGCCTCCATCGATCCCGATCGATCGATCACGAACATGATCTGCGCGTGGCGCCGCACCATGTCGAACCGCCCCGCAACGCATGCGTCGAACCGCACGAACGCGTCGTCCATCGTCACCGCGTCGAGCGGCGGTTGCGTGATGTCCGGGACGAGCAGACCGGTCTTCGCTCCGCACGCCGTTCCCCCCAGCGCCATCGCTCCGAGCCCGCACAACGCCCACCCTCGCCAACGGTTCGTCATCACGGACCCGCCCCCTTCGCAATCGCGATGCCAACTCAGCAATGCGCGATTACGTCGAGTTCGGGCGCGAGTCCGCCCCGCGCGCCAGCTCACCGTCAGGATGTTGACGGTTGCCGAGCCGGGTCAGTTCGCTTTCTCGACGTCGAGCCCCTCGGCCTCCCAGCCGAGAAATCCGCCCTTGAGAAGCACGGCCGGGAGCCCTGTCGCCTCGAGCGTCTTCACGACGTTCTTCGCGTCATCGCCGCTCGCACGGTCGTACACCACCACCGGCTTCCGATGGCTCATCAGTTCTTCGACGCGTGTCTCGACGTCCGTCGCCGGAATGTTGATCGCGCCCGGGATGTGCGCGCGCGTGAACGACGCCGCCTCACGCACATCGAGCACCATCACGCGCTTCGCCTTGAGCAGCTTGAACAGCTCCGGCGCCGGCACTTCTTCGCTCGCGCCGGGAAGGTGCGGCGACACGAGGTCGACGATCTCGTGCTTCGGCACCGCGCCCTGAAGCGCACCGGCCGGCCGGCCGCCGACCATCAGCACCAGCATCGGAATCGACCGCGCCTGGAACATCTGCGCGATGCGCGGCGACTGATCGACGTTGATCTTCACGACCTTGAGCTTCCCCGCGAACTCGGTCGCCACCTCGGCCACGCGCGGCTCGAGGACTTTGCAGGGGGCGCACCAGTCGGCCCACAGGTCGATGAGCACGGGCAGCTCGCTCTGGAGCACCTCGCGCTCGAAGTTGGATTCATTGACCGACTGGATGGCTGCGCTCACGTCATGTCCTCCTGAGAACGGGGCGAAAGCTAATCAAGTCGCTTCGAGGCGTCGAGCCCCAGAAGGCATGAGATCCGACGCGCCGCACCGGTTGCGGCAGCATCCTCCGTCCCCGATACTTCGAGCACTCGCATGCGCCGCACCGCTCGCTTCGCCTTCTCGAGATGCTTCGTGTCGTTCGCACTCGTGTTCGGTGCCGGCTGCGGCACGGGACCGACGTTCACCGAAGACGTCACCCCGACCGATTCGTCGCTCACCGACGCGCCGAACACCGACGTGCGCACCGATGCGCAACGCGACGCGGGCCCGCAACTGCCGCTTCTCCTCGCGGTGCGCCCCGATCACGGGACGTTCGCCGGCGGCAACGAAGTCGTGCTGCGCGGGTCGAATCTCACGATGGACCTGTCGGTGCGCTTCGGCGATTCGCTGGTGCAGCCGCGCGACATGACCCTGGTCGATTCACATCGTCTCACCGTGCTCGCGCCGAGCGGTTTCCCGGGGACGGTCGACGTCACGATCGACGACGGCACGAATCGCTCGCGCCTGCCGATGGCGTACACGTACGACGCGTTCTACGCGGATCCCGCGACCGGCTCGATCGCCGGCGGCACGCGCATCACGTTGCACGGACAAGGGACGCAGTGGACCGCCGCGACGACGGTGCTCATCGACGCGAGTCCGTGCAGCGACCTCACGTTCGTCGGACCGAGCGAAGTGTCGTGCACGGTGCCGATGCATGCGCAGGGGGCGGTGCCGATCACGGTGACCACGGGGGCCGATGCGATCACCGTCGCCGAAGCGTTCACCTACTACGAAGCGAGCGATCCGAATTCGGGCGGCTTCGGTGGCGGGCACATCAGTGGCTCGATGAACGTCGCGGTGCTCAACGAGTTGACCGGCGACGCGGTGCCGAACGCCTTCGTGTGGCTCGGCAACCAGCCGATGCTGCCGCCCATGTCGGGACTGACGAACGATCACGGCCAGGTGGTGTTGAGCGCGAGTGATCTCACCGGCCCGGTGACAGTGAGCGCCAGCGCGCACTGCTTTGCGACGAGCACGTTCGTGAGCATCGACGGACGCGACGCGACGATCTTCCTCATCCCATGGCTCAATCGCGTGCCGGGCGTCGATTGCGGTCCGCCGAATCCGCCGCCGACCGGTGGCCGTCCGGGGGTGTACGCCGCGACCATCGACGGCGATCTCGTGTGGACCGGACCGAACGAATTCGGGCCGAACCCCTGGTACAACGTGCCGATGCCGCACGCGAACGAGCGGCGGGTCGCGTACGTGATGACCACGTCGCCGAACATTCTCTCGGGCACCCCCGACCCGGGCGCCGGCGGCACCGTCGAAGAGATCATTCCGCTCGATTACGCGGGACCGGGCTACGCATACAGCATCATCGCGCGTCCTTCGGCGCTCGCCGTGTACGCGATCGCCGGGCTCGAGACGACCGGCACCGCGGAGACGCGGTTCACGCCGTACGTGATGGGCGTTGCCCGCAGCGTGCTCGCCTCGCCGCGTGCGCATCTGCTCCACGTCGACATCCAGATGAACATTCCGCTCGATCACGAGACCGACGTGCAGTTGCAAGATCCGCCGGCTCAGATCGACGGCAATCCGAATCGGTTCCGCGTCGAGTCGTGGATCGATCTGGGCGGCGAAGGCGTGATCCCGCGGCCGGACATCACGGTCGTGGGGCGCTCGTCGTCGGATCCGTATCGACTCGTCGCGCAACCGGCATTCCTCGGGACGCTCGCGGATGCACGATTGATCGTGCGCGCGGCATACGGGACGGGGACCTACTACGAAGATCCTTCGTCGACGGTGCTCGTGAGCGGCATTCGCACGCCCGACGAGAACGTTCGCATCGGCAACTGGGTCGGCATTCCGCGCATCACCGATCCGATGGATGGCGGCTCGCTGGCCACGTCGCGGCGACTCTCGTTCGATCTGCAGGGAAACAATCCGAACATGTTCTGGTCGGTGCTCTCGCAGTCGGGCAGCTCGTGCCGCAACGGTTTCTATCTCGGCGACGTCGTGTGGTGGCAGCACCACTTCGCGG
>CBIHQZ010000160.1:0-9690 GCA_966212315.1 uncultured Myxococcales bacterium | reverse complement strand
AACTTCTCGAGCGAAGACATCCAGGGCGGTATCTACTACTGGCAGAGCGCGGTGTACGGCGGCACGGCGGGCCGCACCGGCGGCATCTACCTGCACGACTTCGGGCAGCGTGATCCGACGCCGACGCCGTTCCTCGAGTCGGGTCCCACCGGGCGTTGCACCGGTTGCCACAATCTTTCGCGCGACGGCGAGCGCATCTCGGTCGGCCAGGACGATCCCGATGCGGACGACGAGTTCCGCGACGTGCGCACGTCGCTGCTGCGCGTAACCGATCGCACGACGGTGCCCGCGACGACTTCGCCCGGGTTCCAGACGTTCAATCACGATCACTCGCGGATGCTCTCGTCGAACTTCACGTACCTCTCGATGACGGGCAACACGCAGTTCGTTCTCTCGGACGGCAACACCGGCGCGCGCATTCGCATGGTGCCGCTTCCGGCCGCGGGAACGCAGCCCGATTGGAGCGCCGACGACCGTCACGTCGTGTACGTGCAGCCGCGCGCGGGTTCGATCGCGACGCAGGGCGATCATCACTTCCACGGCGGCGATCTGTTCGCGATGGATGTCGACGCAGCGGGGAACTTCGGCACGGGCCATCTCCTGCTCGCGCACGACTTGATGGGCGAGGTCTCGAGTGTCGACTCGGCAAACTACTACCCGTCGTTCTCGCCCGACGGCGCGTTCATCGTGTTCAACCACGCGACGCAGGGAGACATCTTCTACAACCGCACCGCACAGGTGTGGCTCACGACGGGGGACGGTCACGCGTCGTATCCGCTGCGCAACCTGAACCTGGGTGACAACCTCACCAACTCGTGGCCGCGCTGGAGTCCCTTCGTTCAGCCGTATCGCGCGGGGCACATTCTGTGGGTCACGTTCTCGTCGAATCGCGATTACGGCGTGCGCGTCGAGAACCAGGGGCAGACGCCGGCGCTGCACAACTGCTATCCGCCCGCGTCGCCGACCGAAGACATGCCGCAGAGCACGGACTGGACGATGTGCGAGCAACCGCAGATCTGGATGGCTGCCGTGGGTGTCGACACCGATGAATTCGGTGGCGGTCGCGACACGAGCTGGCCCGCGTTCTGGCTGCCGTTCCAGGACATCAATTCGCACAATCACTCGGCGCAATGGACGTCGCGCGTCGTCGCGCGCCAGTGCGTGGAGATGGGGATGACGTGCCCGAGTTCGACTGGCCTCAACTGCTGCGGCGGTCAGATGTGCGACACCGCTTCGCACACGTGCGTGCCCGCGTGCATCCCGGCCGGCGGCGCGTGCCCCGGTCCGCAGGGTCAAGCGTGCTGCGACATGCTCGCCTGCGATCCTGCGACGCATACGTGCCTCGCGCCTCCGGGGTGATTTTCGTATTCGCGCGTGGGCGTGCCGGTGCGTTCGCTCTCCGCGCGTGGGCGTAAGAGCGAAACGTCCCGATCGCGACCGGCACTCACACTACGGCTGAGCCACCGTCAGCCGCACATCACCGCCCCCACTCGGAAGACTCACCGCGATCTCGTGCGCCGCGTCGGGGAACTGACCGAGCACTCGCACCAGCGAGCCCGCGGTCCACACGATGAACGGATCGCCCGTCCCCTGCATGCCGACCATGCCGCGCGCATCGGGGATCTCCACGTGCCCGCGCTCCACCGGCGGCTCGATCTGGAAGTCGATGAAGTGCACCGTGTGCCCGCTCGCCACGCCGCCGCTCGCGGCCGACAGAACGATGGCGCCGACGTGATAGAGCGAGATGGCAGTGCGCGTCGCGACCTCGGGTCCGCTCGCTTCGCCCTCGAGCGGAATCACCCACTGCTCGCCCTGCAGATCGGTGATGTCGTAGGCGACGACACTCGGCGTGACCGTGTCGACCACCACCACATCGCCAGAGACGAACCGCGGACGCGTTGCACCGGCAGGCATCGTGATCGGCGCACCGGTGACGCCCGAGAACACGTTGAGCGGAACGAGGGTCGGCGTCGCCGCATCGGTGAACACCGCGCCGAGATGCACTGCGAGCGTGCTCTGCGCTTGCGAGAGAATCACCGACGTCGCGCCGGCGAACGCGTTCGCGTCACCCACGCGCGTCCATGTCGCGGATGGAGCGAACACGAGTTCGCCGCGGTACAAGGCGCCGTCGTGATCGAGCACGAGGCCGCGGAATCCGTCGAGCGAGAGGGCGAGCGAACGTGGATCGCTGCTGGGCACGGCGTAAGGCGCGATCGATCCCGCGAGTGAATCGAAGAGCAACGCACCCGGCGGAAGACGCCCCGGAATGACGAGCAGTCCTCGCGTTGGCTGCACGTTGCCCTGCGCGAACACGAACCGGTTCGAGGATACGGGCGAGATCGTTGCGGTGGTGGCAGTCGCGCCGACCAGCGTGCGACGAACCGCGCCGGTCGCGTCGCGCGTGATGAGCCCCGCACCGTCGAGGGTGAACTGCGCTTGGGTGATGTCGCTCGCACCGAGATCGAGCGCGCCGAGTGGCGTGAGCGTGTTGGCGTCGAAGAGCAATGCTTCGCTCGCATTCGCACGAATCGCCGCGACGAGTCGCGAGACGGTGATCGTCTGCGCCGACGAACAGCGCTCGGTCTGCACGATCACGCCGCGATCGCCGACCGCGAGCATCGAGGGGACAGTGCTGGTGAGCGCGGTGTCGCTCGCGCGCGTGAACGGCATCTCGACGCCGCCGATGACGACGCGCGTGACGGCGGTGAATCCGGCGCCGGTGAGCGCGAGCGTCGAACCGGGGTACGCGATTCCGTCGTGACCCGGCATCGCGGAGACGGCGTCGAGGTGAAGCTCGCTGCAGGTGCTCACACGCGGGATGTCGCCCGCATCGGTGAGCGGCGCGTCGGCGAATGAATCGGTGGATGAATCACGCGAGGGCGCGATGTCGGTCGCGTCGATCACGACATCCGCGGCATCACCGTGCGGCGTGACTTCGTTCGAACACCCGGCCGCGCCGCACACGAACATCGTCATCGCGAACGCGAAATCCGAGCGGCGAGCGTGCTTCGAAACCATGATGCCGACAGCGTATCGCGGTTCCGCGCGGATCGTCCGCTGGCGTCCTGCCTTCGACGCCGACTTTGACGTGAACGTGGACTTCGACGCCACCGATGACGCTGCGCGGTCCGGGCAGCATCGAACAGCCCGACCGCGCCTGCGCCCCCGCGCGAACTACACCGCTTCCGGACCCGCGATCCGTCCCATCACCGCACTCGCGGCGACCACCAGGGGGCTCGCGAGGTACACCTGACCCGGGCCCGAACGCCCCGGGAAATTGCGGTTGATCGCACTCACGGTGACTTCGTCCTTGCTGTTGCTCACGCCCGGTCCGGCCTTGATGCACGCGCCGCACGACGGGTTGATCAGCTCGGCCCCCGCGCGCTGGAACACGTCGACATAGCCCTTCGCTTCGGCGTACTCGCGGATCTCCTGCGAGCCGAACTGGATGTACAGCTTCACGCCGTCGGCCACGCGCTTGCCGTGCTCGAGCGCGCGCGACAGCACCTCGGCGTACATGTCCATGTCGGCTTTCTTTCCGCCGGTGCACGAACCGCCGTACGCGATGTCGATCTTCACGTCGCTCTTCAGCGAGGTGAGCGGCACGCCGTTGCGCGGATCACCCGGCGTCGCGACCATCGGCACCAGCGTCGCCAGATCGATGTCGAACGTGTGCGCGTAGCTCGCGCCTTCGTCCGCGGTCACCACCATCGCGCGGATCTCGTCGCGGCTCTTCTGGCGGCGTCCCGCGAGGTAGTCCACCACCACGTCGTCGGCGGCGATGATCCCGGTGAAGCCACCCGCTTCGACCGACATGTTCGTGAGCGTCGCGCGTTCGTCGAGCCCGAGACCGAACGTTCCGTCGCCGTCGAACTCGAGCACCTTGCCGATGCCCTTGCCTTCTTTGAAGTACGGCTGCGAGAGCAAGTGCAGCATCACGTCCTTCGCGGACACGCCATGCGCTAGCTTGCCGCGCAGGTGCACTCGCACGGAGTCCGGCACGCGTACGCGCACGTCGCGGGTGAACCATGCGTTCGCCATGTCCGTGCTGCCGACGCCGAACGCGAAGCAACCGAGCACACCGGCCATGCACGTGTGCGAATCGGTGCCCGCCACGACCTGACCCGGGAGCGCGAGATCTTCGATCACCGCGTTGTGGCAGATCGCTTGTGAACCGCGCCCGACCTTGTTCTCGACCTCGCCGTACAGCTTAACGTTCTGTGCGCGCGCGAAGCCTTCTTGCACCACCGCGAGCTTTCGCGCTTGTTCGCGCAATCCCATCTTCACGTGCGCTTCGGGCATCACGTCGTCGAGAAAGGTCAGGTGGTCGCGGAAGGTGAACACCGTCTCGGGCTCGGTGACCTTCGCGTCCGCGCCGAACGCGCCGAGAAAGAGCGCCTCTGCCATCGGGGTCACGTACTCGTGCGAGAACCGCACGTCGGTGCGCACGAACAGCGCGTCGCCGGGCTTCACCGCGGTGAGACCGGTGCGGCCGGTGCGCGCGTCGGCGATGCCGCGCTTCGCGATGATCTTCTCCGCGAGGGTCATGGCACGCGCTGGCGTCTCGATCGTCGGCGGCGAGATCTCGCCGCGCACGCGCGCCTTGCTGTACTCGAACAATCCGCCGAAGCGCACGATGTCCGCGCTGATGGGATCGAGGCCCTGCGTGAACTCGCTCAGCGGAATCGCTTCGCCCTTCGCGATGCGATCGAGCAGACCGAAATCCGTGCTGGTGAGCAGGCCGATGTTCTGCGCGTTCTGCCCGTAGATCTTCTCGATGTTCTTCGCGATCACGAGCTGCACGCCGGCGCGCAGTTCACTGAACGGCGCCGTCTCGCGCGAACTACCGCATCCCTTCGAGACGCCCGAGACGACGACGCTGTAGCCGCCCTTCTTCAGATCGCCGCGCTGGATCGCGTTGCCGCGCAATCCGACCAGCGAGTACTCGGCAAGCGTGTCGTCGTAGTAGTAGCAAACCCATCCGGGGGTGATCTCGTCGGTCGAGATGTTGTCGATGAGTTTCCGCGCCGGGTCGTATCCGAGATTTTCGCCTGCGAGCTGACGCTCCAGCGCGGCGTTGTCCTCGGTGAGAAAGAGCGTTCGGCCGGGGAATCGAATCGTCTCGGGGCGTGCCATGCGTCCTCGTCCCACCCCTGGTTTTCGTGCGCGGAATCGCGCGGGATGCGAACCATATGCGACGCCCGCGCGGGACTGCAACCTGCGCCGACGTGCGATTCGTTTCTCGTGCGCAGAGATGACGCGCGAAGACGAGACTCGACCACTCGCTATTGCAACGACCCCCGCTGCCATGGTCGAACACGTCGTCGATCCATGCCGCCTGTCGTCACCTCCGAAGCGTCCATTCGTAAAGACCTCTGCGACGCGGGCCGCGTGCTCTACGAGCGCGGACTCATCGGGCCAGTGGACGGGAATTTCTCGGCGCGCGTCGGCGATCGCTACATCGTCTGCACGCCGTCGGGTGCGCACAAAGGCGAACTGAAGCCCGACGATCTGGTGAAGCTCACGCTCGACGGGCGCGTCGTCTCGCACGGCAAGAAGCCGTCGTCCGAGCTGAAGATGCACCTCGCGATCTACCGCTTCCGTCCGGATGTGCGCTGCATCGTGCACGCGCATCCGCCGTGCGCGGTGGGGCTCACGGTCGCGGGCGTGTCGCTCGAGCGCCCGGTGGTTCCAGAGATTCTCTTCGCGATCGGCGCAGTGCCGAACGTGCCCTACTGCTCGCCGACCACCGAAGAAGTTCCCGAGGCGATCAAGCCGATCATCGCGAACACCGACGCGTTCATCATGGCGCGCCACGGGAGCGTGGTGCTGTGCGCTACGCCGCGCGAGGGCGTGATCAAGACCGAGATCATCGAGCACACCGCGAAGATCCATCTCGCCGCGCGCATCGCCGGCTCGGCCACACCGCTCGCCGCGGACGAGGTGAGCAAGCTCCTCGGTCTCGCGAATGCAGCGCGCGCGCAGACTTCTGCGGTGGAACCGCCGAAGGTCGATCGTCGCGTGGTGCCGACACCCGGTGCGGCCGAGCGTGCGAGCGGTGCGGGTACGAACGACGAGGCCCAGCTCGTCGATGCAATCGCGCGCGCAGTGCTCTCGCGATTGAGCAAGTGATGCCCGCGCGGCTGGCACGCCGCGTGGTCCGCATCACGGTATGAAACGCACCACCCACGCATCCGAGTACGCACGAGTCGCGGCGGCGGCATTTCTCGCGCTTGCGCTCGCGACCTTCCTGATCGCCGCGACGGGTTCGTTGCAGGCCGTTTTCGTCGGCAAGCTGAACCGCGGGTACACCGTCCTCGCGGCGTTCATGTTCCTCGTCCCCGGCGTCGGCTTGCTGCTGCGGAAGACCTGGGCCTGGTACACGGCGCTTCTCGTGTCCGCCGGCTTCACGGCCGCCGGGCTCACGCAGGTCGTGGTGCAACAGCGCATCGGCATCGCGACGGTGCTCATCGGCAGCGCGGTGTTCTACTCGGTGCTTCGCGCGAGTTCGTACTTCAGCGAAGCGGTCTACCCGATCGTTCCCGAAGGCACGACGGATCACGGCGGACACGACGTGATCGGCGGCCCGGTGCACGCGTAGCGCGTCGCGCTAGCAGAGAAACAGCGTGCGGCACACCGCGCAATCGCAGTGGGTGCCATTCAGGCAACGGTGCCCGCACGTTCCGCAGTTGTTGTTGTCGTACTGAAGATCCACGCACGTCCCCGAGCATCGCGTCTGCCCGGCCGGGCACGCCGCCCCGCACGAGCCGAGCGAACACGCAGTCCCGCCCGTGCATGCCACCCCGCACGCGCCACAGTTGCTGGTGTCCGTATAGACGTTCGTCTCGCAGCCATTCGACGCGGTCGCGTCGCAGTTTCCGTAGCCGAGCGAGCACGAACCGAGCTGACACGTTCCGCCCGCGCACGTTGCGCCTGCGTGCGAATACGAACACGCGGTGGTGCACGCGCCGCAGTGCGAAACATCCGCGAGCAGGTTCGCCTCGCAGCCGTTGGTCGGTACGCCATCGCATTCGCCGAAGCCCGCGTTGCAGGTGAATCCGCACGTGCTCGCGGTACAGCGCGCCGTGCCGTTCGCAGCGGCCGGGCAGACCGTGCCGCATGCGCCGCAGTTGTTGGTCGCGGTCGCGGTGTTGGTCTCGCAGCCGTCTGCCGCGTTGCCGTTGCAGTTGCCGAATCCCGCGCTGCATGCGGCGACCGCGCAGTTGCCGGCGGTGCACGTGGCGGTCGCGTTCGGCAGCGCACAGATGCGCGAGCAGGCACCGCAGTTGGCGATGGAGGTCTGGATGTTCACCTCGCATCCGTTGGCGGGGGCATTGTCGCAATCGCGGTATCCGCTCGCGCACGACATCACGGTGCAGCGGCCGGCGCTGCATCCGGGCGTGCCGTTGGCGACGGTGCACACGACGCCGCAGCCACCGCAGTTGGCGACGGACGAATTGAGATCGGTCTCGCATCCGTTCGCAGAGCTGCCGTCGCAGTCGCCGCGACCCGTCATGCAGACCGTCGTCCCGCACACACCCGCGGTGCACGTTCCCGTGCAGTTCGCGCCGCATGCGCCGCAGTTCGCCGCGGACGTCTGGGTGTTCACTTCGCACCCGTTGGCCACGTTGCCATCGCAGTCGGCGAAGCCCGCTGCACACGTGCCGATCGTGCAGCGGCCGGCCGCGCACACACCGTTCGCATTGGCGGGGGCGCAGACGATCCCGCAGCCGCCGCAGTTGGCGCGCGAGGTGCCGACATCGATCTCGCAGCCGTTGGCGCGCGTGCCGTCGCAATCCGCGAAGCCGGCGCGGCACACATCGCACGAGCCGGTCGCGCCGCAGAGGGTATTGGCCATGCTCGCGCAGTCCGCGTCGGCGCAGCAAGCGAAGCAGCCGTTCGTGCAGCAGCGCGTTCCGACGGCGCAGTTCGTTCGCACGCACGAACCCGCGATGCAGCGATCGGCGGTGCATGCGTTGGAATCGTTGCATTGCGAATCGGTGCAGCACGCCGCGCACGTGCCGCCGCAGTTCTGCTGGCCGGCCGGACACGCACACACGCCCGCGATGCATGCCATGCCGCCTGTGCACGCGACGCCGCACGCGCCGCACGCGCTGCCGCTCGAGGTGAGGTCGACTTCGCATCCGTCGGACGCGGTGCGGTTGCAATCGGCGAAGCCGGTGGCGCAACGGAACGAGCACGTACCGGCCGCACAGGTCGCGATCGCGTGCGCGGGCGAGGGACAGGCCGTCGCGCAGTTGCCGCAGTGCAGCGGGTCGACCTGCGTGCTCGCGCAGGTGCTGCCGCATTGCGTGGTGCCGGTCGCACAATTCAGGGTGCAACCACTGTCGGTACAGAGCGGCGCGGCGGCGGGACACGCGTTGCCGCAGGCGCCGCAGTTGGCGGGATCGAGAACGGGAACGCTGCAGTCCGTCGCGCTGGCCGGGCAACGCTGCTGGCCGGCGGCGCACACGCACGTTCCACTGACGCAGGTTTCATGGGCCGCGCACGAATGGCCGCACGCGCCGCACGACGTTCGTGATGTCGCGAGGTCCGTCTCGCAACCGGTCCCCGCGTCGTTGTCGCAGTCGCCGAATCCGGTGACGCACGCGCACTCGCTGGCAGCGCATGTTTGATGCGGTCGACACGCCCCCGCGCACGTTCCGCAGTGGGCATCGTCGGCGGTGAGATCGGTTTCACAACCGTTGGTGGGGTTTCCGTCGCAGTCGGCTCGACCGGTGGGGCAGATGCATCGGCCGAGTGCGCAAGTGCTCCCGGTCGGACACGCGGCGCCGCATCCGCCGCAGTTCATCGGGTCGGTGCGCGCGTCGACCTCGCATCCGTCGACGACGTTCGCGTTGCAGTCGACCGAGCCGAGCATGCAATCGTTCGTGCACGTTCCGCCGCTGCAGGTGGTGCCGGGACACGCGTTGGTGCACGAGCCGCAATGGGCGGGATCGGTGTTCGTCGACACGCAGCGGCCCGCGCAGCAGATCTCACTGGCGCCGCAATTCGAGCAGTCGGACGCGTCGGGATTCACCGGTGCGTCGGTGCTCGCCTCGCCGTCGGTCCCGTCGGTTCGCGCATCGCGCGCGTCGAGCGCGGCGTCGATGGATGCGCTGTCGACGAGCGCCTCGTAGCGCGTGCGGTCGTATGCCTGACACGCAGCCAGTAGCGTGACGAGTGCGATCGCGAAGGAACCTCGGAGGGAGCGCGGCACCCGTCGATGGTGCGGGATGCGCGCTGCGTTTGCGAGTTTCGGGGCGCGCTATCGAATGACGAACAGCGTGTAGCGCGGTGATGCGGCGGTGTCTGCCGAGGTACGCGGCTGTCACTGCGACATGTGCAGCCCTGCCCCCGCGCGGCGTCGGGCGTGCACGAGTCGAGGCTCGGGAGGGGCCATGAGGCAACCATTTACAGCGTGGGCACTCGTCGTTTCCGTTGGCGTCACGTCGGCGTGCGCGAACATCGGACAGGATCAGAACTCGAATGTGACCGCATCGACGGCGGCGCCGTCCGCGTGTGCCGATGCGACGCCGCTCATTCCGACGATGCCCGCCCTCGCGCAGCTTCCTCCCAGCACCGGCGACACGTCGACCAACTGCCGTCCCAGCGACGCACCGCAGGGCTACTACTCGATCACGATTCCACCGGGGCAGCGCGCGATCGTGACCGCAACCCCCGATGCAT
>CBIHQZ010000159.1:0-9705 GCA_966212315.1 uncultured Myxococcales bacterium | reverse complement strand
CGTGCGGTACTTGCTGGCGCGAATGCTCATCGACTTCGGGTCGAACGCGCCGAACACGAAGTACAAGAGAAACGGGTTCCCCCCGCCTTCTTCGAAGTGCGGGCGCGGCCATGATTCGAGTTCGGTCGCCATGGCGCGAAGGTACTGCGCGTCGCGTTTCGCTGGCTATCGTGTCGCGCCGGCCCGTCGCACGATGCGATAGAGCCCGAGCCGGAACGTCGGTGCATCGCCGTAGTACGCGAGCCATACGTCACCACGGTTGACGACGTCGCGTTCGATCACCGGCTCGAGCACGAACTCGCGGCGCATCCGTTCGCACGCGCGCTGCAGATGCTGTCCGTGCGGCGGCGGCGTGCCCTCTTCGCGGAACTCGGCGTAGCAGCGCATGCCGAGATAGAAGTACGCAGGGTGGGTGAAGTCGGGCTCGCCGATCCAGTCGGTGATCGACGACGCGCGTCCTTCGCGAACCGGGGGGCGCAGCAGGTAGTCCGGGAAGTGATCGTGCGTGAACGGCGTGCCGTAGGCGTTTCGATCGCGATCGATCCGGTCGATGCGAACGAGCGTGGTGGCTTCCGCGGGCAGGCGTGCGAACGATGCGCGGATCATGGCCTCTTCGGCTTCCTCGTTCGTCGGCGCCCACAAGACACGAATCGTCGGCAGAGCGGAGAGTGCGACGCCGACCGCGAGTGCTGCGGCGACTCGAGCATCGCGACGCTTCCACACACTCGCCACGCCGTGTCCCGCCAACACCGTGAACCACAGCGCGGCCGGAACGTGGACCCGCGCCATGTTCGCGCGACAGAGATCCAGCGTGTACGGCAGCAGCGAGAGGACCGCCATCGCCATCCACGCGAGTCGCGTACGCATCGGTGCGGTGCCGAGCGTGAGCGCGAGTACAGCAGTCACCACGCAGCCGATCGGGTAGAGCCCGGGGTCGAGCAGCGTGTTGCGCGTCGCGATGATCCGCACATACGCCCAGAGCGTTCCGCGATTCGTGCCGGGAAGGCTTCCCCGCGTCTCGAGCAGTGCCGTCGCTTCGCGGACGTGAAGGGCGTGCGGAAGAACGCAGAGCGCGAAGACCACCAGTGCGACCCAGAAAGATGCCGAACGGATGCGGCGCGACCACGGTTCGCTCGCACGGGTACCGAGTGCGAAGACCACGACCAACGCCGGCACCAGCAGCGGCATCTCGGGACGAGAGATTGCGGCGAGCGTGAGCAGGATGGTTGCGGCTGCAGTGTCCAGCGTGGTCGGACGATCGAGCGCGGCGAGCAGTGCGATGAGTCCGGCGCCGAACCAGAGAAGCCACGGCACGTTGTTGGCGTCCGACGTGTCGTTGCGAACGAACAGCGGAATCACCGCGACGAACCATGCCGCGATCAAGCCCGTGCGGTGATCGTCGAACGCGCGCGCGGCGAGGGTCGCGACGACGGGCACGACCATGACGCCGACGACAGCGTTCACGGCCATCAGCGAGCGGTGGTCGTGTGGAAGCACTGCGAAGAGTGCGTGATAGAGCGCTTGCGAGCCGATGCCGTAGTGCGAGTCGGGCTGTAACTCGATCACCTGCTCGGTGAGCAGGTAGCCGATGTACATCGTCGCGATGCGGAGCGGAGCGATCACCCAACGCAAAACCGCCGCCACGCCGATCGCGCCGAGGAGCCAGCGCGCTTCGGGACGTCCCCGCCACGTGTCGATTCCGTGCGACGCGATGTGCGCGAGCGCGGGCAGGGACAGTCCGAGTAGTAGCAGCGCAACGAGGGCCTGTGCGTTCGGCGAGAACACGAGTCCCTCAGATGCGCGACTTGCGGCCGAAGCGCCAGAACGCGACGCTGCCGAGTGCTGCGACCGCAAGCGCGATGAGTGCGAACGATCGACTCGCCGTGAAGGGCCGCGCGAGTGAAGCCGATTGCCGGCCGGTGCCATGTTCGCCGGACTCGATCGGATCGAAGAGCGCGTCGTCGGGTGGAAGGGTCGCCGTGCCGTGCGCGACCGCTTGAAGCGATGCGAGCATCCGCTGAACGCGCTGATGCTTCGCCTGATTGATCGGCACGCCCTGTCGATGGAGCTGATCGACCATCTCGAGGTAGTGCTGGATGTCGCCGATCGCGCGATGAACGTCGACGCGTTGATAGATCTCGCCGCGACAATAGAAGACGTCGGGATCGTTGGTCGCGAGCGGGATCGCCTGCTCGATGAGTCGCTGCGCTTCGGCCTGATGACCGAGGCGGAAATGACTGATCGCGAGATACAGGAACACGCGCGGTTCGAATGAGTACGTGGGCAGCGTGCGGTTCAGATAGGTGATCGCCCGGGCGTAGGCAGCGCGCTTCTCTGCGAGCGATCGACCGTCGTGATGCCCGTGATAATGCACAGAGACCCCGGCGACGAACTGCGCGAGCGTGTCCGCCGGGTTCGCATCCGCGACCTGCGTGAGTCGATCGACACTGGCTCGATCCGCGAGCGAAGTCGCCACGGTGGACACGAGCATGCCGAGCACGCCGTGCCCCGGGACTTCGCGAGAGAGCGGGTAGAAGATGTCGAACGCCTCGCGATTGCGATTCGCGCGGATCAACCGCACGCCCTGGAGGTAGCGCTCCGACTGCTCGGGGCTCAGCGCACTCGTGTCGCTCGGCACGGTCGACGGTGCGTCGGACGGAACCCCGAGGCCCGGCGCTTCGGCGGAGATCCAATGGAACGCCGACTCGCGCGCGCGAATGCGGGCAACCAGCGCTTCGCCGAATGCGGCGGGTACAGTACCGCGCGGCACGATCGCGAACCGCTCGGTGGTCGCGAGCGCATTGGCGCCGTCGGACGGATGGTGCAGCTCGATGTCGATCGCGGGATCCGTGCCGCAAAGGTAATGCACGCGGACGCTGGTCCGCTCGACCGTCGCACTGTCGACCGCGCACCCTGCGATGCGATCCGAGCCGCCGAGCAGATCCGTGAGATGCCGTTCTTCCCCGGGCGGAATCACATGTACGAAGTCCTCTCCATCCGCCATGGCTGCAGTCGGCGAGAGGGCGACGAAGGCGAAGAGAAGCCTCATGGCGAGAGTCGGTCGCGATCGACGAATCATCGCGTGCACCGTATCACCCGGCCGCGCCGCGGATCATCGCATCAACACGAGTGCCGCCCATGCCGTCACCGCGATGAGGACGCCCGACGCGACGCCGAGCCACTTGTATCGCGTCGTGCTCCCCGTTCCACCGAAGGCATGGCCGCTCAACGCACCCACCAGGAAGAGCCCCGGCACGACCACCGCGCTCACCTTGGACGCGATCCCGATCGGGTCGTGCGTCCCGCGAAGCACGAGGCGCTCGATCGCGTAGGTGGCCCCGAACCCCGCCAGCAAACCGGCCAAGCCCCCCGCGAGCCACCCGAAACGAGCCCCCCACGAGGCCGTCTCGACGCGGGATTCTGGCTGCTGTTCCGACGACATGGCGCGCGACCGTACGTGTGCGTGCTGCCCCTCGCAACACCGCATGTTTTGCGCGACTTCCATCGGTGACACTTTCTCCGCGCGGTTGCTATAAGAGCGCCCCGCGCGGGCCGGCGAAGTGCTGTGCCGCGCTTCTTTCACGGAGGATTCCGACATGGCCGGACGTGCGTTCCCGAAGCCGACTGCAGGCGAGAAGATCACTCGCGGAGCCGATGGCAAGCTCAGCGTGCCGAACAACCCGATCATCCCCTTCATCGAAGGCGACGGGACCGGTCCCGACATCTGGAAGTCGAGCGTTCGCGTGCTCGACGCGTCCGTCGAGAAGGCCTACGGCGGCAAGAAGAAGATCGCGTGGCACGAGGTCTACGCAGGTGAGAAGTCGAAGCTGAAGTTCGACTCGTGGCTCCCCGACGAGACCGTCGAGGACTACAAAGAATATCTCGTGGGCATCCAGGGCCCCCTCACGACGCCGATCGGCAAGGGCATCCGCTCGCTGAACGTGGCGCTTCGTCAGATGCTCGACCTCTACGTCTGTCTTCGTCCGGTGCGTTGGTTCCAGGGCGTTCCGAGCCCGGTGAAGAACCCCGGCAAGGTCGACATGGTGATCTTCCGCGAGAACACCGAAGACATCTACGCCGGCATCGAGTGGGAGGCCGAGAGCGCCGACGTGAAGAAGGTGCTCGCGTTCCTGCAGAAGGAAATGGGCGTCAAGAAGATCCGCTTCCCGGAGACGTCGGGCATCGGCATCAAGCCCGTGTCGCGCGAAGGCACCGAGCGCCTCGTGCGCGCCGCGATCGAGTACGCGCTTCGCTACAACCGCAAGAGCGTGAACCTCGTTCACAAGGGCAACATCATGAAGTTCACGGAAGGCGCCTTCCGTGACTGGGGCTACGCGCTCGCGCAGAAGGAATACCGCGCGAAGGTCGTGACCCAGCGTGAGAGCTGGATCCTCGGCAACAAAGAGAAGAACGCGAACCTCTCGGTCATCGAGAACGCGAAGCAGGTCGAGCCGGGCTACGACATGGCGCCCGCGGACTTCCGCGAAGAGCTTCACAAGGAAGTCGAAGACGCGCTCAAGCTCTGGGACACGCACGGCGGCGGCAAGTGGAAGAAGCTGCTGATGATCAAGGACTCGATCGCAGACATCACGCTGCAGCAGGTCCTCACGCGCCCCGAAGAGTTCGACGTCATCGCGACGCTCAATCTCAACGGCGACTATCTCTCCGACGCACTCGCGGCGCAGGTCGGCGGCATCGGCATCGCCCCCGGCGGCAACATCAACTACGTCACGGGCCACGCGATCTTCGAAGCGACGCACGGCACCGCGCCGAAGTACGCCAACCTCGACAAGGTGAACCCGGGTTCGGTGATCCTCTCGGGCGAGATGATGCTCCGTCACCTCGGATGGGACGAAGCGGCGGATCTCGTGATCAAGGGCATGGACGGCGCGATCGGCGCGAAGACCGTGACCTACGACTTCGCGCGTCTGATGGAAGGCGCGAAAGAGGTCAAGTGCTCGGAGTTCGGCGACGCGATCATCTCGCACATGAAGTAGGGGTTAAGAAGTCATGGCAAAGCGAAACAAGATCTCTCTCATCGGCGCGGGAAACATCGGCGGCGAACTCGCGAACCTCGCGGCGCAGAAGGAACTCGGGGACATCGTCCTGTACGACATCCCCGCGAAGACCGACTTCGCCAAGGGCAAGGCGCTCGACCTCGAACAGAACGGCGCGATCCTCGGCTACGACGTGAACATCAAGGGCACGTCGAACTGGGAAGACTGCGCGGGCTCGGACGTCCTCATCATCACGGCGGGCATTCCGCGCAAGCCGGGTGAGAGCCGCGACGATCTGGTGGGGAAGAACCTTCCGATCATTCGCGACGTCGCGGAGAACGCGAAGAAGCACTGCCCCGACGCGTTCGCGATCGTGATCTCGAACCCGCTCGACGTGATGGTCTTCGAGTTCATGAAGAAGTCGGGTTTCAAGCCCGGCAAGGTCGCCGGCATGGCGGGCGTGCTCGACTCGGCGCGCTTCGCATGTTTCCTCGCGCGTGAAGCGAATGCTTCCGTGAAGGACGTTCGCCCGATGGTGCTCGGCGGCCACGGCGACGACATGGTTCCGCTCCTCGGCTACACGACGATCAACGGTGTGCCGGTTCGTCAGATCATCGCGAAGGACAAGCTCGACGCAATGGTCACGCGCACGCGTGGCGGTGGCGGCGAGATCGTCAAGCTGATGGGCACGAGCGCGTACTACGCGCCCGCGAGCGCATCGATCGCGATGGCCGAAGCGTTCCTCCGCGATCAGAAGCGCCTCCTCCCCGCGGCTGCGTTCCTCACGGGGCAGTACGGCTACAAGGACATGTTCCTCGGCGTGCCGACGATCATCGGTGGCCAGGGCGTGGAGAAGATCCTCGAACTCGAACTCACCGACGAAGAGAAGGGCATGCTCGCGAAGAGCGCCGCCTCGGTGAAGGGCGTGCTCGACGTGGCTGCCAAGCTCTGATCACTCGCTGATCGGAATGAACGACCCCTTCGGGCCTCGCGGCTCGAAGGGGTTTTTCTTTGGCCCGATCAGAAGTCCTGGACGGTACCGGCGAGGCAGTTTCCGCTGCCGTCGCACATCCCCCGGCCGGCGTTGCACGAGGTGCCGAACGGCTGTGGCGTTTGCGAGCAACTCATCACGTCGCCGGTGCAAAACGTGAATCCAGGCGCCCAGCACTCATTGATGGGCGCGCACGGCTGCCCGCTCATGCATTGACTCACGCACGCGCCGCTCCCGTTGCAGACGCCTGCGACGCCGTTGGTCTGCGTACACGGCGTCCCCGGCGCCTGGTTGTACTGGAACATGCACATCGGAAAGCCCATGCCGCAGTCGTAGGTCTGCACGACGCATTCGTTGGGCGAGCAGTCCACGCCGGGCGAACACGCATTGCAACTGCCGGTGCCGTTACACACGCCACCGGGGCACGGCGTGCCGGGGGCGAGGTTCTGGAAGTTCCCGCAGCTGCCGCCCGGGCACACGATCGTTCCCGACTGACATGGGTTCGACGGTTGACACGACGCTCCGCCCGAACACGTGCTGCACGACCCGGAGCCATTGCACGTGCCGGTTCCCGCGTCGCCGCCGCCGCACGGCGTGCCAGTGCCGGCGTTGCCGTTCACCGCGCATTGCGGCGTTCCACTCGAGCAGATGATCCCGCCCGTCGTGCACGGATTGCCGGTGTTGCACGACGATCCGGCATTGCACGGGACGCAGGCGCCCGAGCCGTTGCACACGCCGCCGGTGCAGGGCGTGCCAGGCGCTTTGTTGGAAGCGTGTGAGCACACCGGGCCGCCGGAGTTGCAAGCGATGGTCGCGTTCTCGCACTCGTTGCTCGTCGTGCAGAGCATTCCGCTCGAGCACGCGACGCACGCGCCCGCGCCGTTGCATACGCCGAGCGGGCAGGTCGTTCCGGCGGTGATGTTCTGCGGGTTCGTGCACCTCGGCGTGCCGGTCGAACAAGAGATCACACCGCTCTGACATCCCATCGCGAGCGTGCACGGTGCGCCGGCGGTACACGACGCGGCGCACGCGTACGTGGATCCCGTTGGCTGGCAGATGGGCAACGACCCCGGGCACGCGCTGCACGCGCCGCACGTCGATGGCGACGAGAGGTCGGCCTCGCAGCCGTCACTCGCGACGCCGTTGCAGTCCGCGTATCCCGGCAGGCACATGAACGAACACGCGCTCCCGCCGACGCAACTCGCGCTCGCATGTGGGGGAGCGGGACACGCGCTGCAGCGTGCGCCGCACGTCGCGACCGCGCTGTTGCTCACGCAGGCGCCGCTACACAGATGGAAGCCTGCGTCGCAGACGACGCCGCACACGCCCGCGGTGCACGACGGAACGCCGTTCGTCGGGACCGGGCAGATGTTTCCGCACGTGCCGCAATTGTCGGTGTCGGACTGCGGATCCACGCAATTCGAACCGCACTGCATCGGCGTCGGCGCAGTGCACGACGAGACACATCCATACGCGCCGCTTCGCATTCCGCACAGGGTTCCGCCGGTGCATTGCGTGGTGCAGGCGCCGCAGTTCTGGCTCGTGGTGAGATCGGTTTCGCAGCCGTTCGCGAGCACTCCGTCGCAATCGCCGCGGTTCGGGTCGCAGGCGATCGCGCACATCCCGACCATGCAGGTGCCGCGGGCCGTGTTGGGAATCGTGGTGCAGTCGTTGCCGCACGTCCCGCAGTTCTGCGCGCTGCTCGATACATCGACGCACACGCCGCCGCATCGCACGAGTCCGGTACCGCAAGGCGGAACGGTGTCGGTGAGATCGTTCGGCACGTCTGCGGTCGCATCGACACGCGAGTCCATCGAGTCGCTGCCGTCGCGCGATGCATCGGGATCGAACGGATCGAGGCGCGAGTGCGCGACCGCTTCGCATCCATCGCGACCGCAGGTCTGGTCGGGAAGGCACATCGCGCGCGCGGCCGGATCGCGACATCGGTCCGCGAGGAACACCAGCAACTCGTTGGTGTGCTGCGATTCGAAGGGCGCGATCGCGTGATAGGTGAACAGTTCGCCGGTGTCGCTCATCGGCGTGATCTGCACGTCGATGGTGCGCGTGCCGTCGTTGTCGCGCGGCGTGATCCCGAGATCCGCGGGCAGCATCGTCATGCCGCCGACGCCGAGTTGATACGTGCGATCGCTGCGCACCACGCCGCCTTCACCGGCTGCGGCGACGCGAACGCGTACACTCGTCAACACATGGCCGGGGCCTTGCGGCATGTCCGTCTCGACGCGCAGCACGATCTCTGTGGGTGGCGTTCGGCATGCGGACATCGAAGCCGCGATGACGAGGGACGCGAACGCAGTGCGAAGTGTGTTCATCGTCGGTCTCCTGCGGTGATCGCTTCGGTCACGAGGCCCCACGAGCCGCGATACGGCGGGTCGACGCCCGACAAGAGAATGCCGGCCGTGACCGCTGCGCCGGCGACGACGACACCGGTGACGATCCAGAACACCGGGCGCTCGAAGACTGTGCGCTGATCCGCGAGCACTGCTCGGAGTGTGGTGCGCGTGCCGGCAAACGCATCGTACTCGCGGCGGAACGACGCATGGCGCGGCGCGCTCACTTCGATCACGTGATGCCCTTCGCGCAAGTTCTCGTCGGCTGCGCCGAACCCGACATCGTGCCCGTCGATGCGAATGAGCGCGCTGTCGATGTTGCTCTCCACGCGCAGGTGCGCAGCGGCGCCGTTCTGCACCATGCGCATCACGACGACGGCCGTGCCTCCGCGCACGACGTCGATGGCGCGGGTCTCGGTTTCGTATCCATCCGCACGTGCGATCACGACGTGCCGACCCGGATCCACTTCGATGTGCGAGCCCTCGGCCGTGGCGGGGCGGCCATCGACGGAGATCGTTGCCTGAGCAGGCTCGACGCGCAGTTCGAGTCGACCGATCGCCCCCGAGAGTTCGGCGATGTACGTCTCGGCCTGGCGCGCGAGATCGGGGCTGCGAGCGTTGCCGCCGAGGGTGAGAAATCCACGGAACGAAGCGACGGCTTCGCGATTGCGCCCGACAGCTCGCTGCGCGAGTCCGAGGTTGTAGAGCACCGGTGGCGTGACGCGAAGATCGCGGGCCGTCTCGAGTTCGCCGATCGCATCGAGCCAGCGCGCTTCCTGAATGAGCTGTACGCCGCGCGCGAAGTGCTCGCGAGCGCGTTCGCGCGTCGTCGCATCGGCCGCTTCGGTCGGCGGCGCGGCAGAAGCTGGAGCTGGAGAACTCTGGGCGCGCGCGATCGAAGGCGCCCACACGGCCATCGACGCAATGGCCAGTGCGAGACGCGAGGAAGTTCGCTTCATGGGTTCATTCGTAGTCGGTGAGCGGCGTGTTCGCGCCCGCATTCGTCGGGTGCGCAGGTGGATTCGAGTGACGTGGCGTCGGCGGGTTCGCTGGCGGTTGCGCGACGACGGTGGAGTTCGTCGTCGCGCGTACGGGCTCGGGCTGCGCAGCGACTACCGGCTGTGACGGCGCGACCGGAGTCGCCGCGGTCGGCGGCGGATTGACGATCGGAACGATCGCGATCGGATCGTGCGCGCCTGCGTGAGTCGTCGGTGCGGCAGGACGGCCGTGGGTCGACGGCGCGGTCATTGCGCTGGGGGCGACTTCGACGCTCGGCGGTGCAGCAACGATCGTGGGTGCAGTCACGGCTTGCAACGGATTCGCAACGGGCGGCGCCGGAACCGCGGATTGCGCGGGGACGACGGGTGAC
>CBIHQZ010000158.1:0-9720 GCA_966212315.1 uncultured Myxococcales bacterium | reverse complement strand
CGATCCTCGGTTGGACGCAGATCGTTCAACGCGGGCAAGTCACCGGCGACAAACTCGAACGCGCCCTCGCGACCATCGAGCGCAACGCACGCGCGCAGGAACGGCTGGTAGGCGACCTGCTCGACGTCTCGCGAATCATCACCGGAAAGCTCCGTCTCGAAGTACAGCCCATCGATCTCTCGTCGGTGATCCACGGCGCCATCGAATCGCTTCGACCGGCGATGGACGCGCGCCGTCAGCATCTCGACACGCGACTCGCGGACGTCGACCGAACGGTGTCGGGCGACCCTGCACGCTTGCAGCAGATCGTGTGGAACCTGCTCTCGAACGCCGCGAAGTTCACGCCCGAGGGCGGCACGATCGAGATCGATGCATCACGCGCGAGCAACGCGTTGGAGATCGTCGTGAGCGACAGCGGGGCCGGGATCGCGGCCGATTTTCTGCCGTACGTCTTCGAGCCGTTTCGGCAGGCCGACGGCTCGACCACGCGCGCGCACGGAGGGCTCGGTCTCGGCCTCGCGATCGTGAAGCGTCTGGTGGAACTGCATGGTGGAACCATTCGTGTCGAGAGCCCCGGCCGTCGCGGCGGTGCCACGTTCGTCGTACGGCTCCCGGTGGTCGAGGACCTTGCCGCGGATCGCGCCGATCGCGTGGGTGCCGCGCGCGCGGAGTCGGATCGCAAGGCCCGTGCAGCGACGCCGTTGCGCGGTCTGCGTGTGATGGTGGTCGACGACGACGCCGACTCGCGCGCGATGGCTGCGCTCGTGATCGAAGGTGCGGGCGCGAGCGTGGAGAGCTGCGGGTCCGCCGAGCATGCATTGGCGACGATCGCGACGCACCTGCCCGATGTGATCGTCTCGGACATCGCGATGCCCGGGATCGACGGGTACACGTTGCTTCGCCGCCTTCGCAAGCTCACCCCCGAGAAGGGCAGCATGATCCCCGCGGTCGCACTCACCGCCCGCGCTCACGCCGAGGATCGTGTGCGTGCCCTGCGCGCAGGATTCCAGGTCCACGTCGCGAAACCCGTCGAGCCGACCGAACTCGTGGCCGCCATCGCTGCATCGGTCCGTCGCTTCGAGAGCGACGGCCAATCGTGAACCCCGCTATGCGGGCCGACAGCGTGCATATTGACGGTCCCCACCTCGCACACGCTAGAATCACTGGTGATTCGAACGGGCGGACCTGACGTGACGGGCGTTGATTTTCGGGCGCTGTTCGAGAGCGCTCCGGGCCCGTTTCTCGTACTCACGACCGACCTCGTGATCGTGGCGGTGAGCGACGCATACCTCGCCGCGACGATGACGACTCGCGAAACGCTCATCGGCCGGGCCATGTTCGATGCGTTCCCCGACAACCCCGAGGACGCGAATGCGACCGGCGTCCGCAATCTCCGCGCGTCGCTCGAACGCGTCGTTCGCACCGCCCGTGCCGACACGATGCCGATCCAGAAGTACGACATCCGACGCCCGCGCGAATCCGGCGGCGGTTTCGAAGTGCGCCACTGGGCACCGAGGAATTCGCCGGTGCTCGCTGCCGATGGAAGCGTGCGGTACGTCATCCATCACGTCGAAGACGTCACCGAGTTCGTCGGGCTGCGCGACCGCGCGCACCACGAACAATTGATGCTGTCCGAACAGCTGCGCGACGCACGGGCGGAGATCGCCGCATGGGAAGCCGTTCGGGTCGCGAATCGGGCGAGGGACGAAGTGCTCGAGCAACTGCGCGCGAGCGAGCACCGCTTTCGTTCGCTGGTCGATTCGATGCCCCTGGTCGCGTGGTCCGCGGGCGCCGACGGGTCCGTCGACTTCTTCAATCGGCGTTGGTTCGAGTACACCGGCATCCCGTTGGAAGACGCGCAGGGCTGGGGCTGGGAGCGAGCGATCCATCCCGACGATCGTCCGGACGTGCATGCCGAGTGGATGCGCGCGGTCGTCTCCAATGCGGAAGCGTCAGCCGAGTTCCGTCTGCGCGGCACCGATGGCGCGTACCGTTGGTTTCTCGCGCACGTGGTGCCTGTTCGCGACGAACAAGGGCGCGTCACGCGATGGTTCGGCACGACGACCGACATCGACGATCAGCGCCGCGTCATCACCGAGCGCACACGCTTGTTCAATCTCGAGCAGCGCGCGCGCGCCGAGGCGGAGGCGTCGAGCCGCGCGAAGGACGAGTTCCTCGCGATGGTCAGTCACGAACTGCGAACGCCGCTCAACGCGATCCTCGGCTACTCGACGATGCTCAAGATGGGGGCCGTCGCGCCGGAGCGTGCGGCTGCCGCGGTCGAACGGATCGAGCGCAACGCGCGCGTGCAGGCGCAGTTGATCGAAGACGTGCTCGACGTGTCGCGCATCGTGAACGGCAAGCTTCAAGTCGACTCGAAACCGGTCGAGTTCGCGCAAGTCGTGGAGTCTGCAATCGACGCGATGAGGCCCGTCGCCGAAGCGCGGAACATCACGATCCACACCGAGCGTCTCGACGCAGGTGCGACCATCTGGGGCGATGCGCAGCGACTGCAACAGGTGGCGTGGAATCTTGTCAGCAACGCGGTGAAGTTCAGCCCCGACGGCGCGACCGTGGTGGTCCGCCTCGAGAAGAAGGAACGGACAGCGAGCCTCGTGGTGCTGGATCACGGCAAGGGCATCGAGCCCTCGTTTCTCCCCGAGTTGTTCACGCCGTTTCGTCAGGCCGATACGTCGACCACGCGTCGGCATGGCGGCCTCGGTCTCGGTCTCGCGATCGTTCGCAGCCTGGTGCAGGCGATGGGCGGCACGGTCTCGGCGCACAGCGACGGTGAGGGGCACGGCGCTCGGTTCGAAGTCACGATGGCGCTCGCGATGCACGACGACTCGCGCGCGAGCGTCAACGCTCCCGTCGAGACGATCGCCCCGCAACTCGCGCCGCTGACCGGCGTTCGTGTGCTCGGCGTGGACGACGAAGGGAGCGCGCGCGACGTGCTCGGTGAGATGCTCGGCGCATGTGGTGCGTCGGTGACGCTCGCATCGTCCGCGGACGAAGCGTTCGAGATCCTCGTGCGCGAGGGCACCGACGTCCTCGTGAGTGACATCGCGATGCCATCCTCCGACGGATATTCGCTGATGCGCCGCGTGCGCACCGAGGCCCCGCCCGCATTGCGCAGCATCCCCGCGGTGGCACTGACCGCGTACGCGAGCGTCGACGATCGTCGAACCGCACTCGCGGCCGGCTTCGACGCGCACTTCTCGAAACCGGCCGAGCCCGTCGCGCTCTCGCGATTGATCGCGCGGCTGGTGGAGTCTGGTGGCGCGCGTTCGCAAGTGTGAGCGCGAGGTACTGCGCACAAATCGAGTCGACCGTCGTATCGTCCGCGAGAACCTCCGGAGGATCGATGCCGTCGTCACACGTTCTTGCCTCGCCAGTCATTCGTCGCGCGATTCGACGCACTCTTCGATCAGCCCCGTACGGCCTCTTGTTCATCGCGCTCGTCGGCTGCGGAAATCCGTCGCCCGGAGCCGATGGAGGCGACGCCAACGTCACATTCGATGCCACGAACCAGATCGATGGCGGCACGGACGGAGGAACACCCGACGTCGGCACCGTGATCGACAGCGGCCCACCGCCCGCCTGCACGCTGCACGCGACGACGACCACCCTCGCGAACACGTTCGAGAGCGCCGGCGCCGGCGCAGTCATCTGCCTCGCAGCCGGCGACTACGGCACCTTCCACGGTGGCACGAAGCCCGGACGCGTCACGTTGCAACCGGAAGCCGGCGCAACGGTCTCGATGTCCATCGCGTTCAGCGCGTCGCAGAACATCACCATCGACGGCATGACCATCAGCGATCTGGACATGAGCCGCAGTCGCGACATCACCGTTTCGCACAGTCGCTTCAGCGGTCAGGCGGTCGTGCACGTCGGCACCATTGCCGCTGCGAACATCCTCTTCGATAGCAACTCGCACATGGGTGTACCGACCTGCGCGAGTTGCTTGGCGGCGCAGTTGCACGCCGACCCCGAAGGCTCGGAGCCATCCGGTCTGACCATCCGCAATTCGCGTTTCGGCGGGAGCTTCAGCGATGGCGTTCGTGCCGACGCGAACTCGATCGTCATCGAAGGAAACGAGTTCAGCGGCCTGGTCGACACGGAGCCGTATCACACCGATCCGATCCAGATTTACGGCGGTCGGAACATCACGATTCGCGGGAACTACTTCCACGACAACGCGGTCGCCTCGAACATCGCGGGCTGGGACGGCAACGATCACAACATCGTCGAGGACAACGTGATCGTCGGGAGTCCCGCCACCGGGCAAGCGATCTCGCTCCTCTCGGACAACGGTTCGGTGATCCAACACAACACGCTCGTGCAGGGGAGCTGCGCGTACGGGTGGCACTGCGGAATCGTCGACATCAGCCACAAGACCACCGACCCGGCGAGCACCGGCACGATCATCCGCGACAACGTTCTCTCGGAGATCAGCGACATGGACGCGACGTACACCGCGGACCACAACCTCTTCACGGGGATGCAGACGCCCGTGTACGTCGGGCCCGCGACGTCGTACGCGGGGTATCGACTGGCAACGGGATCGCCCGGCGTCGGCATGGCGAGCGACGGGATGGACGTGGGGATCCGGCCGTAGGTCGTTCGTTCAGTTCGTCTGCGCTGTCTCACGTCTTCGCGCGAATGTTGCGCGCCTCTTCGCCCCCTCCCACGCACCACGCGAAATTCCCCGTGCTCCCTCACGCCGCAGCGAACTCGCGCCGCCGCGCAAACATTGCGTCGCTGATCCGCGCGCGGACAACCGCGGAGATCTTGTTGACGGCGCGTTCGTTCCGGTAAACAAAGCGCCCGATTTCGGTCTTGTGATGATGCGCGCCACAGCACTCCCGTCGACCCTCGCGACCTCGCGCCGTACGAGCGCGCGTCGCGTTGCGCACGCGGGCCTCGCGCGCACCGAAGCACTGCGTGTCGGACTCGTGGTCGCGGGTCTCGGGCTCATCGGCGGCATCGGCCGAGCCGTGCTGCATCGCAACGACAGCGATCGTCGCGTGGAGCTTCGCGGCACCTGGCTCGGAATGACGCCCACGGATGTGCGCGATCGATTCCGCGCGCCGTCGCCCGCGGGCACCTGGCGCAGCGAGCAGCGCGAAGATCCGGCCCTGGTCTGGACCGCGAGCACGGGCACTGCGCCCACGACAGCGTTCTTCGAATTCCACGGCGGTGTCCTTGTCGCCGTGCGGATGGTGGTCCCTACATCCGATCCTGATGCACAGGGGCCAGCACTTGATGTATCAACCGCGTCGGTTCTGACCCGCCGAGGCCAGACCGACGGGCGCGTGGAGATCACTCTCCTCGCGCGTGATTGTCCGACACACGCCGAGGAGGTTCGTCGACTGATTAGCAGACGGTGAACTCGCCTCGGTTCCGCAGGTGGTCGCACACCACGTGATTCCAGCCGGCGCTTCGCGGTTGGAAGTCTCGGGTCGTGCTGAAGTCCGTGGGCCGGAGCTCGAAACGATCCAGCAATGCAGATCTTCCCTCGCTCACTCAATCGTCTTCCGGCAATCGTCGCCATCGCACTGGCGGTGGCGGGCGGCGCCGTGACGTTCCTGATCTGGTACTACTTCTCGCCGAAGTTCACCCAGGTCGGTTACGAGCCGCGCCAGCCGGTTCCCTACAGCCACCGTCTTCACGCCGGTCAGCTCGGGATCGACTGCAGGTACTGCCACACCGGTGTCGAACGCTCCGCGGTCGCCATGGTGCCTCCGGTGCAGACCTGCATGAACTGCCACTCGCTCGTTCGCACGGACAGCGCGCGTCTCGCGCCGATCCGCGAGAGCTGGTGCGCGTCGTTCCCGGCTGATCAGCGCACCACCCAGAACTGCCCCGGAGTTCCCGAAGAACGCCGCGCGCAGCTCCCGGACAACATGCCGGTCGAATGGGTGCGTGTTCACCGACTCCCCGATCACGCGTTCTTCGATCACAGCGTGCACGTCACCGCCGGCGTCGGCTGCGTGGAGTGTCACGGACGCGTCGATCAGGAAGACATCATTCGCCAGCAGCAGCCGCTCTCGATGGGCTGGTGCTTGGAATGTCACCGCGATCCGGGGCCGCATCTGCGCCCGCGAGACCAGGTCACGAACATGAATTGGCAGCGACCCGAAAACGGAGCCGTCGCGCAAGCGCGTCCCGTCAATCCGCCACAGCACTGCTCGGGGTGCCACCGATGAGCAAGCGCAAGCCGTACGAGTTCGCCGCACCGGCACCGGAGGCGAAGGTCTATTGGAGCAGTCTCGATGAACTCGGGCTCTCCTCGGAACAAGTCGCCGAGCTCCAAAAAGAGCGCACGCAAGAGTTCCCCGAGGGTGCGAGCGAGCTGAAGGACGAACCGTCGCGCCGCACGTTCCTGTCGCTCATGAGCGCAGGCATCGCGCTCGCGACGATGCAGGGCTGCCGCCGTCCGCTCGAGAACATCGTGCCGTACACGCGGATGCCCGAGAACGTGATTCCCGGCGTTCCGTCGCACTACGCGACCGTCGCGAACATTCGCGGCGAAGCGGTCGGTCTCATCATCGAGAGCCACGAAGGCCGTCCCACCAAGGTCGAAGGCAATCCGGATCATCCCGGCAGCCTCGGCGGTGCGGACATGCAGGCGCAGTCGTCGGTGCTCGATCTGTACGATCCCGATCGTTCGCGTCAGCCGGCGCTTCGCGGTGACAACAAGACCTGGAACGAGTTCGACGCGGCCTTCGCGGCGCTCGTCGCCACGCACGTCGGCAACGGCGGGCAGGGTCTTCGCGTTCTCTCGCAGTCGACGCTCTCGCCCACGTTCGTGCGCCTCCGCGACGAAGTGCTCCGCCGCTTCCCGCAAGCGCGATTCCACACGTTCGACTCGGCTTCGAACAGCAACGCGCGTGAAGGCGCGCGGCTCGCGTACGGCGTGCCGGTCAACACCGTGTACGCATTCGATCGCGCTCGCGTGATCGTGTCGCTCGACTCGGACTTCCTGCAGACCGAGCCCGGTGCGATTCGCAACATGCGCGCGTTCGCCGATGGTCGCCGTCTCCGCGAGACGACCGATCAGATGAACCGGCTCTACCAGGTCGAATCGGTGATGACGACGACCGGCGCGAATGCCGATCACCGTCTCCGTCTCGGCGCCCGCGATGTCGCGCAGTACGCGAAGGCCCTCGCGGCGCGTCTCGCCACCGAGCATCACCTCGATCTCGGCGAAGTCGGCGCAGCGGTCAACGGTGCGGCCGCCCCCGAAGGCGTGCCGGCGCACTGGATCGACGCGGTCGCACGCGATCTCTTCAACGCGCGCGGTCAGAGCCTCGTCGTCGCGGGTCGCAAACAGCCCGCCGCGGTGCACGCACTCGCGCACGCGCTCAACGAAGCGCTCGGCAACGTCGGTCACACGCTGGTTCACGGCAACGTGGCGGACCAGGCCGAAGCCGAACACATCGCGGACCTTCGCGCGCTCTGCGACGCGATGGGCCAGCATCAGGTCAACACGCTGATCATCCTCGGCGGCAATCCGGTGTTCAACGCGCCGGGCGATCTCGACTTCGCGGGCAAGCTGGCGAGCGTCGAGAACGTCGTGCATCTCTCGATGTTCCGTGACGAGACCAGCGAGCGCGCCGGATGGCACGTTCCGCGGGCGCACTACCTCGAAACCTGGGGCGATGCGCGCGCGACCGATGGCACCAGCAGCGTGCAGCAGCCGCTCATTGCGCCGCTCTACGCAGCGCGCAGCGAGATCGAGATCCTCGGCATCCTCGCGGATGTTCCCGCGCGTCGCGGTTACGACCTCGTGCAGGCGACGCTGCGTGGACCGGAAGCGATTCCCGCCGACGATCGTCCCTTCCAGCGTGCATGGCGTCGCGCGCTCAACCGCGGCGTTCTCGCGGCGGCCGCGCCCGCACCGATGACCGGACTCACGGTGCACGGCGGCGACATCGCGACGCAGCTTCGCGCGCTCCAACCGGGCACCGCGCTCTCGCGCTCGAACATCGAAGTCGTCTTCCAGGTCGACGCGAAGCTTCACGACGGCCACAACGCGAACAACGCGTGGATGGTCGAACTCCCCGATCCGATCACCAAGATCGTGTGGGACAACATCGCAGCCGTTTCACCGCACACCGCGAGCGAACTCGGCATCCGTTCGGGCGACAAGATCACGCTCGCCAAGGGCGGACGCTCGATCACCGTCGCGGCCTGGATCCTTCCGGGTCAGGCCGACAACTCGATCACCGTCACGCTCGGATGGGGCCATCGTCACGGCGGCCGCATCGCCGAAGGTCACGGCTTCGACGTTCACCCGCTGCGCACGACCGACGGCTTCCACTTCATGGACGGCGTCACGGTCACGAACACGCACGAGCACTACCGCGTGGTGCAGACGCAAGAGCACCATCGGATGGAGAACCGTCCGCTCGCGCTCGAAGCGACGCTCGACGAGTACCGCAACCAGCCGCGCTTCGCGCAGCACGCGTCACCCACGCCGCGCACGCTGCCGCTGTGGCGCGAGGTCAATTACAACGGGCACAAGTGGGGCATGGTCATCGACCTGAACGCGTGCACGGGCTGCAATGCCTGCGCGGTCGCGTGTCAGAGCGAGAACAACGTCCCGGTCGTCGGCAAGGACATGGTCTATCGCGGCCGCGAGATGCACTGGCTGCGCATCGACCGTTACTTCGTCGGCAACGAGAACGATCCCGAAGTCGCGGTGCAGCCCGTGATGTGCGTGCAGTGCGAAGAAGCACCGTGCGAGAACGTCTGCCCGGTCAACGCCACGTCGCACAGCCCCGAAGGGCTCAACGACATGACGTACAACCGCTGCATCGGCACGCGTTACTGCAGCAACAACTGCCCGTACAAGGTGCGCCGGTTCAACTATCTCAACTGGCACAACGACGGGCCGTACCAGCCGCGCGATCCCGATGTGCCCGAGACGGTGCGCATGCAGCACAACCCGAATGTCACGGTGCGATTCCGCGGCGTGATGGAGAAGTGCACGTACTGCGTGCAGCGCATCCAGAGCACGAAGATCGCCGCCAAGCGTGACAACCGCCCGATCCGCGACGGCGAGATCGTCACCGCGTGTCAGCAGACCTGCCCGGCCAGCGCGATCACGTTCGGCGACCTCAACGACGAACGCTCGCGCGTCGCCGCGGCCGCCCGCAACGACCGCGGATACAAGCTCCTCGCAGAACTCGGCACGCAGCCGCGCACCACGTACCTCGCGAAGGTTCGCAATCCGAATCCGGAGATGCACGGATGAGTTTCGACGCACCCATCAAGTCCATCGGTGAGACCGCTCTCATCGGCGAGGGACAGAACTTCCGCACGATCACGGACGCAGTCTGTGGCGTCACCGAACGGCCCGCGCCCCGCGGCTGGTGGATCGCGTTCCTCGCGGCCCTCAGCTTCACCGGCGTGCTCGGGCTCGCGATCGGCTACCTCTTCTACCGAGGCGTCGGCGTCTGGGGAAACAACCAGCCGGTCGGCTGGGCCTGGGACATCACGAACTTCGTGTGGTGGGTCGGCATCGGTCACGCCGGCACGCTGATCTCCGCGGTGCTCTTCATCTTCCGACAGAAGTGGCGCACCAGCATCAATCGCGCGGCCGAAGCGATGACCATCTTCGCGGTCATCTGCGCGCTCATCTTCCCGGGCATCCACGTGGGTCGCGTCTGGCACGCGTACTACATGTTCCCGATCCCGAATCAGATGAGCCTG